>NZ_AKJB01000009.1:0-37803 GCF_000282555.1 Pseudomonas sp. GM102
CCCGCCGGCCACTGGCAGTGGCTGCCGCTGGAGTGGAAAGCCCTGTGACCACACTCATCCGAGGCCTCGGCCTGCTGGCGTTGCTGCTGGGGACTCGCACCTTTGCCAGCGAAGCCGCCGCGCTCGACCCGCAGCAATCCCAGGTGTTCCGCGCCTGGTTCGTGCGCATCGCCCAGGAACAATTGACCCAAGGCCCGAGCCCGCGCTGGTATCAGCAGGACTGCGCCGGGCTGGTGCGGTTTGCCGCCAACGAAGCGCTGAAAGTCCATGACGATAAATGGCTGCGCAGCAATGGCTTGTCCAATCGCTACCTGCCGCCGGAACTGCAGCTGAGCGACGCCCAACGCGGCCTCGCCCAGCAATGGCAGCAGGGCGGCGGCAAGGTCGGGCCGTACGTCAACGCGATCAAGCTGATTCAGTTCAACAGTCATCTGGTCGGCCGCGATGTGGCCCAGGCCCGACCCGGCGACTTGATGTTTTTCGATCAGGGCGACGACCAGCACCTGATGATCTGGATGGGCCGCTTCATCGCCTATCACACCGGCACTACCACCCCCACTGACAACGGCATGCGCTCTGCAAGCCTGCAACAACTCATGACATGGAAGGACACCCGATGGATACCCGACGCAGCCAACCCCAACTTCATCGGCGTCTATCGACTGAACTTCCTCTCCCAATGATCGGTGCCCGCATGCTGCGCATTTGCTCTCGAATTCCATTGCTGCTGGCCCTTTTGGCGCCTTTAGCCACGGTCAACGCCGAAGACACCGTCGAGCCAAGCGGCTACACGCCGGTGGCCGGTGAAAGCTTTTTCCTGCTGGCCGACAGCAGTTTCGCCAGCGACGAACAGGCGATGGTTCGCCTCGAAGCGCCGGGCCGCGATTACCGCCGGTTCCGCATGGAACCTTACGGCGGCGCGGATATTCGCGTGTATCGCATCGACAAACCGCTGGATTTCCTCAAGCGCCAGAAGAACCTGCACCGCGTGGTCAGCGACGGCCAGTTCAAGGGCGAAGGCCTGTCGAACACCCTCGCGTACCTGTGGGACAACTGGTACCGCAAATCCCGTCGGGTGATGCAGCGGGCGTTTTCCTACGAATCGCGTAAACAAGTCACCGAGGAAGTGCCGGAACTGAAGATGGGCACCGCCATCGCCGCGCCAACGCCTTACGACGCACAGCCGCAATTCGCGTTGATTCCGGGCCTGCCGGTGGTCAGCCAATTCCGTTATCCGCTGTGGCAAGCCAAACCGATCCAGCCGCCTGAGGGCGTGAACCTGGCCGGTTCTTCCAGCGAGTTCGTCAGTGTCTCGCCGGGCAACGTGTACATCCCGTTGGGTAACCTGAAGCCGGGTTTGTATTTGGTAGAAGCACTGGTCGGCAAATACCGCGCGACCACCATGGTTTTCGTCTCCAACACCGTGGCCGTGAGCAAGATTGCTGGCGATGAATTGCTGGTGTGGGCCGCGCGCAAACACGAAGGCAGTTCGGTGCCCAAGGTCAATGTGCTGTGGACCGACGGCCTGGGCGTGATGAGCAGTGGCGCGACTGACGCCGACGGTTTGCTGCGTCTGAAACATGTCAGCCCGGAGCGTTCGTTCGTGATTGGCGAGGACGAAGAGGGCGGGGTGTTCGTCTCCGAGAACTTCTATTACGACAGCGAAATCTACGACACCAAACTCTATGCATTCACTGACCGGCCGCTGTATCGGCCGGGGGATTGGGTGTCGCTGAAAATCGTCGGTCGCGAGTTCAAGAATGCGCGGGATTCCGTGGCGCCGACCGCTGCCGACGTCAATGTGACCGTGCTTGATGCTACCGGTACCGCGCTGCAATCGTTGGCGCTGAAACTTGATTCCAAGGCCGGTACTCAGGGCCGTTTCCAGTTGCCGGACAACGCCGTGGCAGGCGGTTATGAACTGCGTTTCAGCTACAAGGACCAGGCCTACAGCAGCGCCTTCCGTGTCGCTGAATACATCAAGCCGCACTTCGAGATTTCCTTGAACCTGGCCAAGCAGGATTACCGCACCGGCGAACCGGTGAAGGGCAGTCTGGTGCTGTTGTACCCGGACGGCAAACCGGTGGCCAACGCCAAGTTGAGCCTGAGCCTGCGCGCCCAACAATTGTCGATGGTCGATAACGAGCTGCAATACCTCGGGCAATTCCCGGTGGAGCTGACCAGCGCCGAACTGACCACTGACGCCAAGGGCAACGCCAGCCTCGACCTGCCTGCCGCCGAGAAACCGAGCCGCTACATGCTCACCGTGTTTGCCAGCGATGGTGCGGCGTATCGGGTCAAGACCACCAAGGAAATCCTCATCGATCGCGGTGCTGCGAGTTTCCGCCTGAGCGCGCCGCAGCGGTTCAGCGCGGTGGGCGGCAAGGTTGTCTTCAGCTATGCCAACGAAGGTGGCAGCGAGCAGAGCAAAGCGGTCAACCCGAGCAGCTACAGCTGGGTGCGACTCGAAGATCAAACCACTGGCGAAGGTAAACTCACCGCCAAAGATAAAGGTTTCATCCTGGCCTTCGACCGTCCGGGCACTTACAACCTGACGCTGAAAGATGATCACGGCCGCGTGCTTGGCGCGACCGGTCATTCGGTCACTGGCGATGGCGTTAAAGCCGTGCCCGGCACCGTGGAAATCGTCCTCGATAAACCCGAGTACAAGGCCGGCGATGAAGCCCTCGCGTTGATCACTTTCCCCGAGCCGATTATCGATGCGCTGTTGTCGCTGGAACGCGACAAGGTCGAGGCCACGGCGCTGCTGTCCAAGGGCAGCGACTGGCTGAAGATGGAAAAAATCAGCGACACCCAATACCGCGCACGCATCCTGGTGAAGGACACCTTCGCGCCGAACCTGACCTTCTCTGTGCTCTACACCAAGGGTGGCCAATACAGCTTCCAGAACGCCGGCATCAAAGTGGTTGCGCCGCAGATCGACGTGGCAATCACCACCGACAAAGAGGCGTATCAACCAGGGGATACCGTTACCGTCGATCTCGCTACCCAGTTCGCCGGTAAAGCCATTCCGGCGCACCTGACGGTCAGTGTCGTGGACGAGATGGTCTACGCCCTGCAACCGGAAGTCGCGCCGACCATCGACCAGTTCTTCTACCACCCACGCCGCAACAACGTGCGCACCAGCGCCAGTTTGTCGTTCATCAGCTACGACGTGGCATTGCCGGGCAGCCCAGGCGCGCCGGGCAAAGCCAACCGCAGCGAGCGCGGGGTGAAAGTGCTGGAACGGCCACGTCGCGAAGACGTCGACACCGCCGCGTGGCAGCCTGAATTGATCACCGATGCGAATGGCAAAACCCGCTTTACCTTCAAAATGCCGGACTCGCTGACCCGCTGGCGCATCACCGCCCGGGCCATCGCCGATGACGGCCAGGTCGGGCAGAAGAAGCAGTTCGTGCGCTCGGAAAAACCGCTGTACCTGAAGTGGAGCGGCCCGACCAAGTTCCGCAACAGCGACAAACCGGACCTCGGTGTGTTCGCTTTCAGCCAGGCCGAGAAACCGGTCAAGGCTGAGCTGGTGATTCATTACGCGGGCGCCGAGCAACGGGTGCCGGTCACGTTGAACAACGGTATCAACTACATCGCCTTGCCCGCGTTCACAGTGGCCAATGGCGAGTGGACCGCCGAGCTGGTGCAGGACGGCAAAACCGCTGATGCCCTGGCCGTGCGCCTGACCGCGACCGGCGAAGGCTGGCAGGTAACGCAAAGCCAAAGCCTGGACGTGGCCAGCGGTGATACGCCGTTGACCTTGCCGGCAGACGCCACGGATATTCGCCTGCGTCTGGATGACAGCCCGCAAGCGCTGTTCCGTTCGGCCCTCGATGATCTGCTGAGCTATCCGTATGGCGGCGTTGAACAGACCGCCAGCCGTTTGCTGCCATTGAGCATCGCTTATCCGACCTTATCGTCGAACCCGCAGATCCGCGATCGCTTGCGTTTGATCATGCAGAACAGCCGCCTGCGGCTGGTACAAATGGCCGGCCCGTCGGCGAGCTTCACCTGGTGGGGTTTTGACGGTGAGCCGGATGCGTTCCTCACCGCCTATGCCTATTACGCCGACTGGCACGCCAGCAAAGCGCTGGAACTGAGCCTGCCGCCGGAGCATTGGCAGCGGGTGCTGGAGGTGTACGCCAAGCAGTCGCAGAACACGCCACTGTTGCAGCGGGCGCTGATTCTGTCGTTTGCCAAACAGATGCAATTGCCGGTGAACACGCTGCTCAGCGGTTTGATCGACGATTTGGTGAAAGCCGGCGAAGGTCATGGGGCGAGCGTGATGGACGATGGCGAAGAGAGCCTCGTCATGAACGATCCGGACTCGGCATTGGGGCTGGCCAGCGCTCGGCTGTTGACCGCCTCTCTGGCGCGTCAGGCCAAGGTCAATCTGCCGGAGGCGTTCAGTCGTCAACTGGACGCTGCGCAACAACAAGTGGCCGCCAGTTCCCAGCCGTTTGTCGAAGCGTTGAACCTGTCGCTGCAAGCCTTTGATCAGGCGCATGCGCAAGCCCTGTTGCAACGCTTGTTGCCGCAGCAATCGACCCTGGAACGCGCCTTGGCGCTGACCTGGCTGCAACGCAGCATCGAACAGGCCTCACCTACCATCGCGCTGGCACCGGGCGAAGGCTGGAAGAAAAAGTACGGTGATACCGGTGAGATGTATTGGACGTGGCAGGGGGCTGCAACCGTACCTGCAACGTTGTCGCTGAGCGGGACGCAAGAGCGCCCGCTTCGCGCTGCGTTGAGCTTCCAGAGCAAGCAACCGCCGGTAGACCCGATGGCCGTGACCATCACCCGTCGTCTGTCGCGTCTGGTGCCGGGTGATGAAGCGTTCGAGTTCAAACTCGAAGCGGTCGGCACCAAACCGTTGTCCAGCGACAGCCTGTACCTGGATGAAGTGATCATCACCAGCAAAGCCGCAAAACCGCTGCGCTACGGCATGCTCGAAGTGCCGCTGCCACCGGGCGCGGACGTCGAGCGCACCACGTGGGGCATCAAGCTGATGGGCAAGGCCGGCACTGAGCCGACTTCGCTGGAGAAAGCCCGCTTCGAACCGGGGCAAATGGCCTACGCGATCCCGGTGGATGCCTTGAGCGGTGAATTGCGCCTGCGTCATCTGGTGCGTTTCTCGCAAAAGGGTCAGTTCAACCTGCCGCCGGTGCGTTTCACCCAGGTCTATGCGCCACAGCATCAGGCTCAGGAACAGAAACCGGCGCTCGGCCAGGTCACGGTCCACTGACATGACCCGGCGTCTGGTCTGGTGGTTGTTGTGTTTGATGCCTGCGCTGGCGACAGCGCAGGACGAACCGTTGCGACTGGGCTTCAAGGATGAATGGCTTTCGTTGAGTCAGACTCAGGTGATCTCGCGTCAGCCATTGCCTGCTGATCTGCAGACGCCGCTGGGCAGCTTGTGGAAGCTGTTTGTCTACGGCTGGCTGGTGGACACCGGCGCGCGTGAACCGGCTTATGAATGTCGCGGGCAATCGAAGGAAGAAGTGTATTGCTGCACGGCGGGCGGCAGGATTGAGCGCGATCAGGCGTTGGTGAAGTCTTGCGGGTTGTATTTCGAGCCTTCGCGCCTGGGCATTGCCGGCGCTGAATGGCGCGAGTATTGGCAGGCGAGACAAGCGCCGAGCTGGTTGCTGGATTTGCCGTCGTTGCAACCGCAGACCCGGGTTTCGGTGGCTGAGTTGCTGAAGGTCTTGGCCGTGATGCCCGCGCAGGATCAGGCGCGGCGGGTGTTGCTTGATGTGGTGCTGAATGCGGCTGACGGCAATGTCGTCGGTGAGCTTGGCGGCCGGTTGCGGGTAAAAACCTGGAGCTGGCTGGGGGATCAGGACCCTTCGTCACGCCAGGGCGGGTTCGCTGGCTGGACGGCAGACGGCACACCGATCTGGGCCGGTGGGCGCGGCACCAGTCAAATGGTCTTGCGCAATTACGGTCAGGCACTGGCGACGGTGTTGCCTTCGTCATGGCCCGCCGAAGCGGGGAAGTGCGTCGAGGTCGGCCTGTTCGCACGTTATCCGCTGAAACGCGTGCTGTCGGGGGATCGCGTATTAGCGCCCGGGCTCTTGCAAGGCGACTATCGCGTCGAGTTCGCCAACGGCAATCAACTCGATATCCATAGCGACGGCGAGTTGTTCTTGCTCAAGGACAAACTCGTCGCCCGTCTGGACCGCGAAGAATACGTCGCCCGCGTCCTGCAGCGCGAAGCCAGACCGGAACCCGCCGAAGCCGCCAAAGCCCTGAGTGTCGCGATCCGCACCTACCTGTTGCAAAACGCCACCCGCAACGGCGACTGCCTGAGCATCGACGACAGCAGCAGCCGACAGCGCGTCGCCCCACGCCCGGCCGCGACCGAATCACGCAACATCGCCGCGTGGACCAGCGACCTGGTCCTGGCCGGCAGCGACGTTACCTATCACTCCGACCAACCGGGGCCGGACAAGCTCTCCTGGCTGCAAGCCGTCGAACAGGCCAATGCCGGTCAACGCTATGACGCCATCCTGCTGCACGCTTACCCGCGCGCCAGCCTCAGTCGCTGGGACAATCCAGTGGCTTCCTGCGATGCATTGCCCGCTGCGCAAGACTGGCTGCAAAAACAACGCCGCGGCTGGCGACCACGGCTGGAAAGCGAGGTTGGCTACAACGAAGTCAACACCTTCGCCGTCTGCCGCCTGGCTTTCGGCCGTCCTTTTGTCGATCGCGAACGCCAGCGCATTTACGTGCGCGGCGTGCTGTCGCTGCAAGACCGCCTCGACCTGACTCACGAATACCTGCACCTGGCCTTCGAAGCACACCCCAACGGCCAGGATGAAACCTACATCGAAGGGCTCGCCCGCCACCTCTTGCTGGATTAGGCCATGAAACTCCGTTACCCACAGGTCCTCCTGTTCCTTTGTTCCTTTTGCGTATGGCCGACCACGTTCGCCGCCGATAGCGCGGTCAAACTCGACACGCCCGTCGGCGGCTGGCGCACAGGCGCACCCGAAGGCGAAGGCGAAAACTTTCGTCAGACGGTTAATTACCCGGCGTCCTCGGTCAACACACCGGTGGGGCAGGCCAATACCGCTCGCATTACCGGCCAGATCAAATCCACGCCCAAGGGCAATGAGCCCGGCAAGCTGATCGTCAACGGCGTCAGCATGCCGCTGAAAATCGACCCCGCCGGCCGCTACGATCGCCCGTTCTCATTCCCCAACGGCAGCAACAGCGTTGAAGTCCGCAGCCCCGATGGCCAACAACGCCATCGCACGCAGTTCCTCAATGCCAGCGGCGGCGCCACCCCGGCCAAGTTGCGAGTGCTGCTGGCCTGGGACAGCGACGGCACCGACCTCGACCTGCACCTCGTCACGCCTGACGGCGGCCACATCTGGTACGGCAACCGCGTCGCGGCCAACGGCGGCGCACTCGACGTCGACGTCACCACCGGCTACGGCCCGGAAATCTTCGCCATGCCGGCGCCGATCAAGGGGCAATACCTGGTGTACGTGAACTACTACGGTGGTGGGTATCGCAGTGATGAAGAGGGGCAGGAGGATGCGGTCCAGCCGCTGACCACGGCGCAGATCACGGTTATTACGGAGGAGGGGACGCCGAACGAGAAGATGGAAACGTTCCTGGTGCCGATGCGTGCGGTGGGGGAGTTGACGTTGGTTAAGGGGTTTAGTTATCCGTGATCGCGCATCATCAGCCAATTGTGCTGTGTACCGATTTCGGACATCGTACGGTGAAGAATCCGGCAAGGAGCAAAACTGATGGCTGTCTGGTTAGTACGAGCGGGTTCCGTTGGGGAATATGAGGATAAGTTCATCAGCGAGCGCCGCGTCTATGTGACGTGGGATCTGCTGGATGTGGATCTGGGGGGCTTCACGCAACGTGAGCAAGTTCTGGCTGCATTGGCAGAACGATATCCGGAGGCCAAACCCAAAACGTTGGTGAATTGGAGTAGTCAGGTCTGGCCGTTTGCTCAACGTATGCAAGCAGGCGATCTTGTTGTCATGCCACTCAAAACCCAGCCGGTTGTGTATATCGGTGAGCTTGTTGGCAGCTATCAATTCGAGAGCGAAGGCCCTGAGCCGTTCTTCCATTGGCGTGGGGTTCGTTGGATAGGTGAGGCAATTCCTCGTTCTAACTTTTCGCAAGATCTGCTCTACAGCTTCGGCGCGTTTATGACCATTTGCCGAATTCAGCGTAACAATGCCGAAGCACGCATTCGCTCCATGGCAAGCAATCGTTGGCAGCCAGAAACATTGCAGCAATTGGTCATGGATGTTGCGACAGCGTCGGACGAAGTTGCTGTCGAGGAGGCGGAAACCGACCTGGAGCGAACCGGTAAGGATCATATCGTTCGGCTGATCGAGCGACGCTTTAAAGGTCATCGCCTTACTTCCTTGGTCTCAGCGATTTTACGGGCACAGGGTTTCAGTGTTTGGCAGAGTCCGGAGGGCGCTGACGGCGGGGTCGATATACTGGCCAGCAATGGCGTGATGGGCTTTGGGGAACAAGCCATATGTGTCGAGGTGAAATCGGGTACTGGTTTAGTCGACAGGCCGACCGTCGATAAACTGCTAGGGGCGATGCGCAAGTTCAACGCCAATCAGGGGCTGTTTGTGGCGTGGGGCGGTTATCGCGGCAACGTGCAAAAGGAATTGGCTTCGAGCTTCTTCTGCCTGCGCCTCTGGAATCAAAACGATCTGCTGGATCAGCTGTTTTTGTATTACGACCGACTCGATGAAAGCATCAAGTCTGAGCTTCCGCTCAAGCGTATATGGACGGCGGCGCTGACTGACGAGATTTGACCTCTTATCGGATCGACCAGAAGGTAATTCTCCCAGAGTGACCTCATATGCAGGATAATCAGCGTTTTTTCCTGCGCGCCACGCTTATCCGTGGGAACGCCCATTATGTCGTCCCTGCAATGCGGGGGCTGTTGGAGCTGTAAATGACGAGTCTGGCCGAGCAAGCCTTGAGCAAAGCGCGGGAGCGTTTTGAGTCTGCTGTGGAAGAGTCTCCTGCACGTAAAGTCAAAAAACAGAAGGTGCAAACCACCACGATGCCGGATCTGGAGAAAACGCTCTGGGCCTCGGCCGATAAAATGCGCGCCAACATGGATGCAGGTGAGTACAAGCACATCGTGCTAGGCCTGATTTTTCTCAAGTACATTTCTGACAGCTTTGCCGGGCGCCGAGTTGAGTTGGAAGGCAAATTCAGCGACGCCAGCGACGATTACTATCTGGGAACTGACGCGGCTGAGTTGTTGGCTGGTGAACTGGAAGATCGCGATTACTACCGTGAAGTCAACGTTTTCTGGGTGCCGGAAGTGGCACGCTGGGAGTCGATCCGTGCAGCGGCCAAACAGGTTGATATCGGCAAACGCATCGACGAAGCCTTGAGCGCCATTGAAGCGGAAAACCCAAAACTCAAGAACATGCTCGACAAGCGTTTTGCCCGTGTTGAATTGCCGGACGGCAAATTGGGTGAGTTGGTCGACCTGATTTCGACCATTGGCTTCGGCTCGGACGTTGGCAAGGCCCGGGATCTGCTAGGGCAGGTGTATGAGTATTTCCTTGGCCAGTTTGCCCGTGCCGAAGGTAAGAACGCCGGCCAGTTCTATACCCCCGCCAGCATCGTCAAAACCTTGGTCGCTGTGCTCAATCCGCATCACGGCATTGTTTACGATCCCTGCTGCGGTTCTGGCGGTATGTTCGTTCAGTCGGAAAAGTTTATTGAGGCCCATGGTGGTAAGCGGGGCGATGCGTCCATTTATGGTCAGGAGTCCAACCCCACGACCTGGCGCTTGGCAGCCATGAACATTGCGATTCATGGTTTTGAGGGCAACCTCGGCAAGGAGCCGGCAGACAGTTTCGTTCGAAACCAACACCCGGACTTGCGTGCTGATTTTGTATTGGCCAATCCGCCGTTCAATATCAGCGATTGGTGGCACGGCAGTCTGGAAGGTGATCCGCGCTGGGTGTATGGCACACCGCCGCAAGGCAATGCTAACTACGCTTGGTTGCAGCACATGCTTTATCACCTTAAGCCGAGTGGGCGTGCGGGTATTGTGTTGGCCAATGGTTCGATGAGTTCGAATCAGAGCGGTGAGGGTGATATTCGCCGTGCGATGGTTGAGGCGGATGTGGTGGAGGTGATGGTTGCGTTGCCGGGGCAGTTGTTTCTAAACACTCAAATTCCGGCTTGTTTGTGGTTCCTTACCAAACAGAAAGCTAAACGTCCTGGCGAGGTGCTGTTTATTGATGCGCGGAAACTCGGATCGAACGTCAGTCGGGTACAGATTGAATTTCTTGAAAGTGACATCGAGCTAATTGCTCAAACTGTTGCTAATTGGCGTGGTGAGCCGTGGGATATTGGGGGTGAAATTGGGGGATACGCTGACATCCCCGGTTTCTGCCGCAGCGTGATCCTCGCCCAAATCGCCGAGCACGATTATGTGTTGACTCCTGGACGCTATGTTGGCGCTGAAACCGTTGAGGATAACGACGAAGATTTTGCTGACAAGATGCAGAGCCTCACGGGCTTGTTAGGGGAGCAGATGGCCAAGGGGGCAGAGCTTGATCAATTGATCCGACAGAAGTTGGGGGGGCTGGGCTATGAGATTTGAATGGAAAACTACGACATTGGGTGCAGTTTGTGAGGCTCAAGGCGGTGCTATTCAGACAGGGCCCTTTGGAAGTCAACTTCATACGTCGGACTACAAGAGGGTTGGCATTCCTGTTGTGATGCCAACAAACCTTGGTGAAAGCGGAATAGATGAAGCTGGTATCGCACGAATTGACAGTTTTGATGTTGAGCGTTTATCCCAACATAAGTTGAGGGTCGGGGATATCGTGTTCAGTCGTCGCGGTGATGTGACCAAGAGTGCATTGGTACGTCCGCACGAGGTAGGTTGGCTCTGCGGAACCGGTTGCCTAAAAGTCAGGTTGGGGAATGAGGCCACTGCGGCCGCTAAATTTATTTCGTATTACCTTCGGCTTCCAGAAACCAAAGAGTGGCTGATTCGCCACGCCGTTGGCGCGACCATGCCGAACCTAAACACGGGAATTCTCTCGGCCGTTCCGATCAATTTGCCCCCTCTAAAAGTACAGCTTTATATTGCTGCAATTCTTGGTGCTTTTGATGATCGTATTGCTCTACTACGCAAGACCAACGTCACTTTGGAAGCTATTACTCAATCGCTATTCAAATCCTGGTTCTTCGATTTTGACCCCGTGCATGCCAAGTCCAAAGGACTTAAGCCTCAAGGTATGGATGATGCCAATGCTGTGCTGTTTTCCGATGGTTTCGAGGAGTCGGTGTATGGAGTCGTTCCTAAAGGGTGGATGTGGAGACATCTGAGTGATATTTCTACGATTGTTATGGGGCTATCCCCAAAAGGAGACAGTTATAACGATGTTGGGGTTGGTGTTCCTTTAATTAATGGTCCAGTTGAGTTTGGGGAGTATTTTCCCGTGCGTACAAAGTGGACTGACTCGGCCAGTAGACTTTCCAAAACGGGCGATTTGATTTTTTGTGTGCGCGGCTCGACAACTGGACGCAGAGTTATTTCCGATGGTGAGTACTGTATCGGGCGTGGTGTTTGTGCAATACGATCACTCCATGATGCGCCGACATTCATTTATCAAACTATAAATTTTGGACTGGAGAGACTGCTTGCCAAGACGACGGGGTCAGTTTTTCCGAGTTTAAGTGCCCCAGACATAAAAGGCCTTGTCGTGTTGAGTCCTCCTTTGGATGTCGTAGGTGCTTTTGAGAAAATAGCTAACCCATTGCTTCAAAAAGTTCAAAGTGATCAGCGACAGATACAAACCCTAATCCAACTCCGCGACACTTTGCTCCCCCGTCTAATCTCCGGCCAACTCCGCCTCCCCGAAGCCGAGGAACTGGTCGAGGAGGCATGTGCATGACCAGAACCTCGCCCCCCGCACTACCAGAGGGCTACGCCACCTGGCTGGCCCAACTGAAAAGTGACATCACTCATGCCCGGCAACGGGCCGCATTGGCGGTTAATGCCGAACTGGTTCAGCTCTATCACCGCATAGGGGGCGAGATTCAACAGCGGCAAGAGTCACAAGGCTGGGGCGCGAAAGTCATAGCCCGCCTGGCTCTTGATCTGAAAGACGCGTTTCCCGATATGCGCGGCTGGTCGTCCAGCAATCTGAAATACATGCGCTTTTTTGCGCAACACTGCCCGGATGTTCAATTTGGTCAGCAGCCTGCTGACCAATTGCCCTGGTTCCATGTCGTGACCCTGCTGACTAAGCTGGACAGTCCCTCCGAGCGCGAGTGGTATGCATCGCAAACCGTGCAACACGGCTGGTCTCGCAGCACGCTAGAGCTGAACATCAAAAGTCGCCTACAACAACGCCAAGGCGCTGCGGTCACCAATTTCGTCGCGCGTTTACCGGCAGCCGACTCAGCGCTGGCCCATGAAACGTTGAAGGATCCCTACCTGTTCGATTTCCTCGGTCTGGGTCATGACGCCCAGGAACGGGAAATCGAGGATGGGCTGATCCGCCACATCACCCGTTTTCTGCTGGAACTGGGTGCAGGTTTCGCGTTTGTTGGCCGACAGTTTCGTCTGGAGGTGGGTGGTGACGAGTTCTTCATCGACTTGCTGTTCTACCACATTCGGCTCAAGCGCTATGTGGTGGTGGAGCTCAAGGCTACGGCGTTCAAACCGGAACATGCCGGCCAATTGAATTTCTATTTGGCTGCCGTCGACGCGCAGATCAAAGCCGAGGATGACAATCCCACCATCGGGCTGTTGCTGTGCAAGCAACAGAACCGTTTGGTTGCCGAATACGCGTTGTCTGGTATCGATAAGCCGATTGGCGTGGCTGAATACCAACTATTGCGTGACCTGCCCGAAACACTGGGCGGCAAACTACCTAGCATCGCTGAAATCGAAGCGGAGCTGGCCGGCGACATGGACACAGGAAGTGAACTGCAATGACCGAAGACCAGTTGGAGCAAGAAGCTCTCGGATGGTTGGGCGAACTGGGCTACACCCATGTCTATGGACCCACGATTGCCCCCGACGGAGGAAGCCCCGAGCGCGACACCTACCGTGAGGTGGTGCTGGTGGGACGCCTGCGCAGCGCAATTGATCGGCTCAATCCTAAAGTGTCTTTAGCCGCGCGTGAAGATGCGCTCAAGCAAGTACTGGACTTGGGCGTTCCGGTGCAGATGTCGGCGAATCGGGCATTTCACCGTTTGTTGGTTGGCGGTGTGCCGGTGCAGTACCAGAAGGACGGCGAGACTCGGGGTGATTTCGTTCGCCTGATCGATTGGGCACAGGTGAAGGCCAACGATTGGATCGCGGTTAATCAATTTCCTGTCCGGGGGCCTAAAAATACTCGGCGGCCAGACATCATTTTGTTCGTCAATGGATTGCCATTGGTGTTGCTGGAACTGAAGAATCCGGCTGATGTGAATGCCGACCTGTGGAAGGCTTTCGAGCAAATTCAGACCTACAAGGAACAGATTCCAGATCTGTTTCAGTACAACGAAATACTGGTCATCACCGACGGCACTGAGGCTCGCATGGGGTCTCTGTCAGCGGATGCCGAACGCTTCATGAACTGGCGCACCATCGACGGCCAGGACCTGGACCCATTAGGCCAGTTCAATGAACTGGAGACGCTGATTCGCGGCGTTTTCGCCCCTGAGATGCTATTGGATTACCTGCGCTACTTCGTGTTATTCGAGGACGACGGTCGTCTGGTGAAGAAAATTGCCGGCTATCACCAGTTCCACGCGGTGCGTGCGGCCATCCAGCAAGTGGTAATTGCGTCCCGCCCTGGTGGAACCCACAAGGGGGGCGTGGTCTGGCATACCCAAGGATCGGGCAAAAGCATCACGATGACGTGTTTCGCTGCTCGGGTGATGCAAGAAGCTGCGATGGAAAATCCAACCATTGTGGTCATCACAGACCGCAATGATCTGGATGGTCAGTTATTCGGGGTGTTTTCACTTTCGCAGGATTTGTTACGTGAGCAGCCGGTGCAGGCCGAGACTCGTGGTGACTTACGTAGCAAGTTGGACAATCGCCCTAGTGGCGGCATCGTGTTCGCCACGATCCAGAAGTTCATGCCCGGAGTGGACGAAGACCGCTTCCCCGTGCTGTCTCTTCGCCGCAACATCGTAGTCATCGCTGATGAGGCCCATCGCACTCAATACGGCTTTAATGCCGAGCTGAAAGCGCCTGATGTCAATAAAGCCGCCGAAACCAGAACCCGTTACCAGGTCGGCTACGCCGAGCATCTGCGTAACGCATTGCCGAACGCTACCTTTGTGGCGTTTACCGGTACGCCGGTGTCCAGCGAGGATCGTGATACTCGCTCGGTGTTTGGTGAGTACATCCATGTCTACGACATGCAGCAGGCCAAAGACGATGGCGCGACCGTTGGCATTTACTTCGAGTCGCGCTTGGCCAAGCTATCCCTGAAGGCCAGTGAGCTACCGACCATTGACGATCAAGTCGACGAGTTGGCCGAAGACGAAGAAGAGGATCAACAGTCGCGCTTGAAGAGCCGTTGGGCGGCTCTGGAGAAAGTCGTGGGTGCCGAGCCTCGAATTCGAAGCGTAGCCAAGGATTTGGTGGCGCATTTCGAGGAACGGAGTCAGGCGCAAAACGGTAAGGCGATGATTGTGGCGATGAGCCGCGAAATCTGTGTGCATCTGTACAACGAGATTGTGGCGCTACGTCCGCAGTGGCATGACGAAGACCCGGAAAAGGGGGTAATCAAAGTCGTCATGACGGGGAGCGCCTCGGACAAGGCTCTGTTGCGCCCGCATATTTATCCGGCGCAGGTGAAAAAGCGTCTGGAGAAACGATTCAAGGACCCCGCGGATCCGCTCAAATTGGTGATCGTGCGTGACATGTGGCTGACCGGTTTCGACGCTCCTTGTGTGCATACCTTGTACGTGGATAAACCGATGAAAGGCCACAACCTGATGCAAGCCATTGCACGGGTCAATCGGGTGTTCAAGGACAAGCAGGGTGGTTTGGTGGTCGATTACATTGGCATCGCCAACGAGTTAAAAGCCGCGCTAAAGGAATACACCGCGAGTAAAGGAAAAGGGCGACCAACAGTTGATGCGCACGAGGCCTATGCGGTACTTGAGGAAAAGCTCGATTTGCTTCGTAGTTTCCTGCATGGCTTTGACTACAGCGACTTTTTGAAAGGTGGTCACAAGTTGTTGGCGGGGGGCGCCAACCATGTGCTGGGGCTCAAGGACGGGAAAAAACGCTTTGCTGATGCTGCCTTGGCCATGAGCAAGGCGTTCACCTTGTGTTGCACCCTGGACGAAGCCAAAGCGGTGCGCGAGGAGGTAGCTTTTTTTCAGGCGATCAAAGTTATTTTGATTAAGCGCGATGTGAGCCAGCAGAAAAAGACCGACGAAGAGCGTGAGTTAGCGATCCGCCAGATCATTGGCAACGCGGTGGTCTCGGGTGAAGTGGTTGATGTGTTCCAAGCGGTTGGCCTGGACAAACCCAACATTGGCCTGTTGGACGATGACTTTCTCGCCGAGGTCCGTAACCTCCCCGAAAAAAACCTCGCCGTGGAGCTGCTTGAGCGGTTGCTTGAGGGCGAAATCAAGAGCCGTTTCAGCACGAATCTCGCTCAGGACAAGAAGTTTTCTGAGTTGCTGGATAACGTAATCAAGCGTTATCAGAACCGATCCATCGAAACGGCTCAGGTCATTGAAGAGCTGATCGAGATGGCTAAAAAGTTCGCGACGGCCAGCAAGCGCGGTGATCAGCTTGGGCTGAATGATGACGAATTGGCGTTCTATGATGCCTTGGCGAATAACGAGTCTTCGGTTCGTGAGTTGGGCGACGAAATCCTGGCCAAAATTGCTCACGAATTAACCGAGAGCCTTCGGCAGAACGTTACGGTGGATTGGAGCAATCGTGAGAGCGTTCGGGCGAAGCTTCGTTTGCTGGTCAAACGGATCCTGCGCAAATACAAGTATCCACCTGACCAGCAGGATGAAGCTACCAAGCTGATTCTTGAACAGGCAGAGGCTCTGTGTGAAGCGTGGGCGTAGGAGCGAATGGCACAGCAACCATCAGAGTATCTGATGGACGTTGTGCCTGTTTACAGCCTGCTGCGTGGTTATTTTTTAATAGTTTGATCCAGCGCCCAATCTCGGAGGTATCCGGGGACTATTACTTCAAATCTTGCTCGCGAGCCGCCTGTGTAGAGTGCTGAAAAAGTGCGAGAGGCGGACGTCACATCGTTTTTTTTCACTGGTGTTAGCAGATCTGGTGTAAGCATCACCGAGTCCAGCTCCATGTTGCGAGCATCTTCTACACGACCCAACTGGATTGGCGCAGCGCCGTTTTGCTCCAATGACATTAGGGATCGTTCGAAGTCGCGTGAGTTGTAACCCTTCTTTAACATGGCTTCTATATTACGGAAGGCTTGGTTTTTCTCAAAAAATTCCGCGAGGCTTTCCCAGCTTGAAAAGCGGAACAGTTTTGGATGTAAGGGTGGAGTACCAAAATGGTAAAGTTCAATGCAACTGAGTACGAAGTCTCGGAAGTTTTTTTGGGCTCCCGCTAGCAAACTAAAGTGAGCTCCACCTTTACTTAAGCGTTGGAACCATTCGAACAAACCCCATTCAGATTTGACAAGGATGGTCGTCGGTCGATCAGGTACTGCCGGGCGGTCGTAGTAACTGACCCGGGTGGACCGATGGCGACTGCCGACTAACGGGGCAACCGAAGCGGTGGGATGCGCTTGAATCAAGGGGTTTAGAACTTCCTCAATTTGTTTTCCCGCTCGAACTGATAGAGATACTTCACGCTGGCGAATGTGACCTCCACGCCGGGCGGCCATGCCTTCAAGACGTTGGCAGACATCACCCAGTGTATAGGTGGGCTGAGAGCATCGATCCAGAAATCGGAGCATGGGTGCTGAAAGATCGTGACTCTCATCAACAATGACATGCGTGTAGAACTTGCTAAGTACTAATTCAGGGAGGAGTGATAAATGTTTTATGCGGTGGTAGCCGCGAATAGGCAAGTTGATGCCTGAAACTGTTGGTTCTATCGTTTGTTGCCAATGCTGATTTGCGTACTGCACCAATACAGCCCAGTCGAGAGCGGAAAATGAAAGGTCAAGGGGCGGGAAGTGCTCTTCACCGATTTCATCCGCATTTGTATTGCAAAAACTGATTACTGCTCGCCGACAAATTTGCGCTACTCGGGTGGGGGAGATATTGCCCACGGATTGAAAACCTAGTCTCTCAGCAGCTACTTCATCACTTAGTTGATAAGAAAGTTTTCCCCTGTACCCAGCTTGACGATTTGGCTTTGTACGATCTTGTTCTAATAGATCGATGGCCAGAGATCCAAAGGTTTTACCATGCTTAAGTGCAGGACCTAAGCGAGCACGCAGCGCGTCTAGCTGAACGCTGGTGTATGCAAGAACCAATGGATTCCAATGTGAAAGCGACGCCAAAAGCGTTTCAATCATATGCGTCTTGCCCGTACCGGCAAGCGCTTGCAAATTCATGTGTTCATCATTCTCAAATCGGAATAGCTGGAAAATACGGGATTGGGGGTTTGTTAGAAAAAATTCTTGCTCGTCAGCTGTTAAAAATGACTCGGTGTAGGGATTACTTCGGATGATATACCGATGACGGAATTCGAAGTCCCATGCGCCTTCAGCAGTGAGAAAGTCGGCTTCTTCAACATCGTCTTTTGGCAGCAACTGAATCGATAGGCTACGAAGTTTATCAAGCCCTTGTCCGAACAATGGTGGACTGAATTTTTGTGCCACAAGGCCTGAAAAGCTCGATTTCTGGTTTTCTTCGAGTTGCCGGCCTATCTCAATCATCTCTGCTAGGGATCGTTCAACGCCTGCTGCGCTTCTATTAGCTCTAGAGAGCGCAGGGATTTTCTGTATGAGAAGAGCCGCAGCCAGCTCGGCTACCGAGTACCGTTCCAGAGATGCGGTGTCTAGCGGGGAAACGAGCCCGGCTAATACTTCGGCGGTTTCGTAAGACAATGGCAGGTAAGAGTTATCGTCTTGGTACTCGCTAGGCATTTCCCCTCCTGGGTTAGTCAATTCGCCACTTGGCGATAGCCGTAGTTATCAGATGAGGATACGCGGAGTCAGCTAATTCGGGGAAGCAAGACAAGCACCGATTTCACCGTAGCAGGCTTCACTTAGGAAGCATCTGACACATCTTTTTATGCTTTCCTGCAAACATTAGAAATCTCTCACTCCCACCCACCCCTTCAAGTCTAAACATACAAGCGGGCTTGCTTGCGAAGAGGTCGGTCCATCCACTACAAAACCCACAGTAAGACCGATAAACAAGCATTGTTTAATCGACATTTCCAGATACAGGCTACACATCCTTGCGTCGTTGCCTTCGACTACGCCAGAATCCGCCGGCTTGTGCGCCTTGTCCTAGGTCTCTATCGTTTCCCTGCCACTGCCAATCAGTGGTCGGGTTTAGTAGCCTGTTGTATTTGAAGATTGCACAAGCGTCCGTCAGGTGGGTATTTGCGTGCCTGCATTTGATTATGGCTGTGCGTAGGGGGGCCGAGGAAGCGTCGGCTTTAACCGGCCGTTCCCCTGCCGATTATTGTCGGGGCATTGACTCAATCATCGCCGACCCAGATCTGCGGTCTGCGCTCATGCCACGGCAGCGCCTGTTCCAACTGCCCGGCCAACCGCAACAACACCTCCTCAGCCCCGAATCGTGCGGCAAATTGCAGGCCGATGGGCAAACCCTGCTCGCGGGACATGGCCAGCGGCAACGACATCGCCGGCGTCCCCGCCACATTGAATACCGGTGTGAACGGTGAGTGCTCGAAGACCCGCGCAGTCCATTGCAAACCGTCCATGGTTTGCGCTCCACGGCTGTAGGTGTCGAGGGCGTGGGGCAGGCGCGGCAGGGTCGGCGTCAGCAGTACGTCGAAGTCGTCGAACCAACCGGCCACGCTGCGGGCGATGAGATTACGCACTTCCAGCGCGCCGGCGAACTCCACGGCGCGGGCCTGTAGGCCATAGGCGTAGCAGGCGAGGGTGGCGGGCTCCAGGGTACTCAGGTCGATGGGCCGTGAAGTGGTGGCGGCGAGCCCGTCGATCCAGCGCACGAGGGTGGCACACCAGATGTGGGCGTTGGCCTGGACGAATGAATCCCACGATGTACCGAGTGGTGCGGTCACTCGTTCCACGCGATGACCGAGCGCTTCCAGTTCGCGGGCCACGGACAAGGTGGCCTCGGCAATCTCGGGATCCAGTGCGGCGCCGTTCCACGGTGTGTCGAGCAGGCCGATGCGCAAGCGTCCTGGATCGCGTCCCACCTGCGCCAGAAAACCTTCGGCCGGTGCGGCGGTGTAGTAAGGATCGCCCGGCGCATAGCCCTGGACGATGTCCATCAACGCCGCGCTGTCGCGCACGGTTCTCGACAGACCGAGTTGTACGCCGAAACCGGTGAATACCTCATCGAGCGCCGGGCCGTTCGAGGCTCTGCCGCGAGTCGGTTTCAGCCCGACCAGCCCGTTGTAAGATGCCGGTACGCGGATTGAACCCGCTGCGTCAGTGGCATGGGCAATCGGCACGATGCCGGCAGCGACCGCGGCACCCGAACCACCGCTCGATCCGCCGGCCGACAGCCGAGTGTCCCACGGGTTGCGGGTCGGGCCCTGGAGCACGGATTCGGTCTCGGTGCTAAAGGCCATTTCCGGGGTGGTGGTGCGCCCGAGGGTGGCGAGGCCGGCGGCGTTGAAGCGTTGCATCAGGTACGAATCCGACTCGGCCACCAGGCCTTGGGCCAATCGACTGCCCAGCTCAACGCGGCGGCCGGCCGAGGTAATCGCCAGGTCCTTGATCAGGAAGGGCACACCGGCCAGCGGCCCCGTGCCCTCGGAGACAGTGGGCGACCAGTGTTCAATGACCGCGTTGATTTGCGGGTTGACCTGTTGTACGGCGGCAATGGCCAGCTCCGCCAGTTCAGCCGACGTGACTTCGCCAGAAGCCACCAATTGCGCCAGACCGATACCGTCGTAGGTTGCATATTCGTTCAGATTCATGGGAGTTCTCCAGTTGAGAGCCCCGATGATAGGTGCCGCCCGCAGCGCTGATTAGCCCACAAAAGCGGTATGAAATGTGCCGTCAGTGGCACAATTGAGCCATCTTGTTTTTACCTCGCAGGTGGTTCGAATGATCCGGGACTTGAATGACACGCTGGTGTTTGTGCGCGTGGTGAGGTTGGGCAGTTTCACCGCCGCGGCCCATGCCTTGCAGATTCCGAAGACGACCGTCAGTCGCCGCGTACGCGAGTTGGAACAGGCCATCGGTGTGCAGTTGTTGCGCCGTACCACGCGCCAGTTGAGCCTGACCGAGGCGGGAGCGGTTTACTTTGACCAGTGTAAGGACATCGCCACTACCCTGGAACACGCCGAGCTGGCAGTGCATCAACTGCGCGATGATCCGCGCGGCTGGCTGCGGGTGACGGTGCCGTACTCGTTCGGGGTCAGTTGGTTTTCACCGTTGGTGGCCGGTTTTCGTCAGGCGTATCCGCACATCAGACTGGAAATTCTGGCGTCCCACGTGCCGCTGGATCTGGTCGGCGAGGAGGTTGATGTGGCGCTGCGCCTCGGCGCCTTGCCGGATTCCAGTCTGGTCGCCCGCCGCCTGGCGAGTTACGCCACGGGCATCTACGCTGCGCCTGAGTACATCGAGCGCCACGGCCTGCCGGCGACGCCGGACGAACTGCTTCAACACCGCACATTGGTGCTGCATCAGGCTCGGCGCGATGTGGGTTACGTTTGGCCGTTGCGCAAGGCTGGCGCCAAAATGCGCAGTTATCGGGTTGAGCCGACCATCATCGCCAACGATCCCGCTCTGCTAAAAGATGCATTGTGTGCCGGCGAAGGGTTGAGCCTGGGCATGGATCTAAGCATGCAGGCCGATGTGGACGCGGGAAGACTGCGCCGGGTGCTGCCGGAATGGATCGGGCCGCCACAGGACCTGAATGCGGTGACGGCTCGGGAGCATTTGCCGTCGCCCAAGGTGACGGCGTTTATCGGGTTTTTGAAGGCGCACATGGCGGCGTTGGGAGGTTGAGTCTCGTCCAGTGTTTTTCCTTTCCGACGATTAGCCTACGCTTTCGTCTCGCCAAAGGAGAAACCTGCCAAACACCGTTGTCGTAGCCCCAGCAGCTGCGGATAAAACAGGAGAACCGCATCATGAAAGTCTTGCTCAGAAGCATCGGACTGTCATCGCTACTGGTGGCCACTGCGGCGTTCGCTCATCACGGCTGGAGTGAATACGACTCCAGCAACTCCATGCAGCTGAACGGAACCATCGAGGAATCCGGTTATTCCCATCCGCACGGGCTCTTGCGTCTCAAAACAGCCGACAAGACGTGGATCATCGTTCTGGCACCACCCTCGCGCATGGAGAACCGTGGGCTGTCCAAGGACATGCTGAATGTCGGCACGACGGCTACCGTGGTCGGCTATCCGAATCGAAACAAGCCCGATGAACTGCGAGCAGAGCGCATCACCATCGGCGATAAAACCACCGAGTTGCGCTGATGGACACCACAAGTGCCCGCGCGGGGACAGGTCCGGATAGCTGGCTGGACTGGTTGGATGACTCGCGACTCGGGCTGGCCATGCGCAGTGAGTTGTGGCTTTACCCGATAGTCGAGGTGGTTCATATCATTGGCTTCGTGGTGCTGGTCGGCTCGGTTTTCATGTTCGATCTGCGGGTGCTTGGGCTGTCCAAAGATATCCCGGTGACGGCGCTGGCTCGCCATCTGCTGAGATGGTCCGTCGCTGCCCTGGTATTGATCGTACCGGCTGGCCTGATGATGTTTTCCGCCCATCCCCATGACTTCGCCACCAATAATATTTTCATTTTAAAGCTGTGCCTGATCGCGACGGCGGGCCTCAACGCAGCCCTTTTTCACGTCGGTGTTTACCGTTCAGTCGGCCGGTGGGACACAGACATCGCGGCACCTGCAATGGCCAAAGTGCAGGCAGTGCTTTCGATGGGGTTATGGGTCACGGTGGTGCTGTGCGGCCGACTGTTGGCCTATACCTGACTCACAACGCCGAACCCAGCAGCTGGAGATATTGCGGGCTCTCGGATATCGAGTTGTGGCCCGTGCCCGGTATCACTTGCAGCGAGGCCACGCCCTTGGCGAAATGGGTGTAGAGCTGGTCCGTGCTTGAGCGCGGTATGACTTCGTCGTGCTCGGCGGCAATCAACAGCGTCGGTACGGTGATGTGAGCGGCGTATTTCCAGGATTCGAACTTGTCCCGAAGCAGCCACTTCACCGGGAACCAGCGGAACTGGCGGGCGGCGAGGTCTTCAAGGCTGTTGTAGGGCGTGATCAGGATCAGCCGCGAGGCCGGGCGTTGGCTGGCGAGGCGCACGGCGACACCGGAACCGAGGCTGCGCCCGACTACCGCAATATTGGTATGGGTGTTGTAAACCATGTCGAACAAGGTCATAGCATCTTGCTGAATCGCCTCCTCGGACGGCGACCCGGCACTGCCACCGTAGCCTCGGTAATGCAGCAAGTAGATCGCATGATCCGCAAAGGCCTGCGAAAACACGGGCAGGCTGCGGGAAACGTCCTCGGCATTGCCACCAAAATAGATCAATGCCTTTGGGCCGTCGTGCGGCCTGACGGTCACCAGCACTTGCGCATCGGCGACTTGCAGCGTCAGCAGTGTTTCGGGCGCATCAATGGCGCGGGGTTGCGGGTAGTAGATCAGGGCGCGCTGAAAGACGAACAGCGCCGCGCAGAGCACCAGGTACGCAACGGCAATGAATGCGAAGAGAGACATCAGGGGGCGCGACATTCGGCTAAGTTTAGTGGACGACATGGACTGCTCTGGCCTGACGACGGCTATCGCTTGAGCGCTGTCAGAGTGTAGTACATCGACAGTTGCGGTACGGGGAGCGCACCGATGTCCAAGATTCGACGCTTGTATCCGGGCGCCGTCCCATGACGGCCAGCGACGCGCTGAAATGGGTCAAGGTTCTGCCGTGCGAACGAACGGCCCTGATGTTGGGTTTCGCCTTCCATTTCTGCGTGCTCGCCAGTTATTACCTGGTGCGACCCTTGCGCGATGCCTTGGGCCTTGAAGGCGGTGCCGACAAGTTGCAGTGGCTGTTCACCGCCACGTTCGTGGTGATGCTGGTGATGGTGCCGCTGTTTGGCGCGCTGGTTTCGCGGCTGCCTGCCATGCGCTTCGTGCCGTTGATCTACCGCTTGATTGCCTTGTCGATGCTGGTGTTTGGCGTGTTGATCGCTCAGCGCATTGCGGCGGTGACAGTAGGGCGGGTGTTTTTCGTCTGGATCAGCATCTACAACCTGTTCATCGTTTCGATTTTCTGGAGCGTGCTGGTCGACCGCTTTTCCAGCGAGCAAGGGCGGCGGCTGTTCGGCTTTATCGCGGCGGGTGGCACGCTGGGCACGTTCATCGGGCCGTTGCTGGCCGCGACCATGGCCACACATCTTGGGCCGATGGCGTTGACCGTCGCGGCGGCCGTGCTGCTGGAATGTGCGGTGCGTTGCTATCGGGCGCTGTTGTCGCGCACAGCGTCGCAGTCTGGCAGTCGCTGGCTGGATGAGCGGCGTATGGGCGGCAGCATGCTGGCCGGGATCACACTGATCCTGCGCTCGCGCTATCTGATGGGGCTGGTGCTGTTCATGTTGTTGCACACCAGTGCCGCGACCTTGCTGTATTTCGAACAGGGACGAATTGTGGCTGGCAGCTATGCTGATGTGGCCAGCAGGACGCAATTCTTCGCCATCGTTGATTTGATCGTGTCGGCGCTGACGTTGCTGTTTCAACTGCTGCTGACCGCGCCGTTGATCCGCCTGGTCGGTATCGGCGGGGCGCTGGTGGCGTTGCCGCTGGCGACGATCGTGGCGTTTAGCGCCATGGCCCTGGCGCCCGTGCCGGCAACCGTCGCGCTGGCGCAAGGGCTGCGCCGCGCCGTCGAGTTCGCCATCGTGCGCCCGGCGCGAGAAGTGCTGTGGACGGTGGTGAGCCGCGAGGAAAAGTACAAGGCCAAGAATGTGATCGAAACCCTGGTGTATCGCGGCGGTGATGCCGCCAGTGGCTGGCTTTCCGCCGGGTTGACGGCACTGGGTGCGGGGTTTGGGCTGGTGGCGGTGGTGATTGTGCCGTTCGCCGGGCTGTGGGGCTGGTTATGTCTGTGGCTGGCCAGACGACAAGAGCAAAGGGCGACCATGAATGAACAGCCAGGGGGAATTCCATGACCGATCCTGCTGTCTTCACGCGTAGAAGACTACTCACGCTGGCTGCCGGTGTTTCGGCGGTCTTCACCTTCGATCCGGCCTATGCCGCATCGGCGCCGTCGACGGAAACAGGAGGCAAGAACATGCTGACCCGAGCCATTCCTTCCAGCAACGAGCCGTTACCCATGGTCGGGTTGGGCACCTATCGCGGCTTTGATGTCGCGCCATCCGACGCCGCCTACAAGCAGTTGCCCGCTGTACTCAGAGCGTTGTTCGAGAAGGGCGGCACGGTGATCGACAGCTCGCCCATGTACGGTCGCGCCGAGCAGACGACTGGTGAATTGCTGTCGATCCATCGGCCTCGTTCGCCTGCGTTTCTGGCCACCAAGGTCTGGACCCAGGGTCGCGAAGAAGGCATCGCGCAGATGGAACAGTCGTTCAAGCTATTGCAGACAGACCGTATCGACCTGATGCAGATTCACAACCTGCTGGACTGGAAAACCCACCTGCCCACCCTGCGCCAATGGAAGGCAGAAGGGCGTATCCGCTACATCGGCATCACCCATTACACGGCGTCGGCGTATGACGAAGTGGAAGCGGTGTTGAAAGCCGAGCCGCTGGACTTTTTGCAGATCAACTACGCCCTGGACGACCGCGGCGTCGAGAAACGGATCCTGCCGCTGTGTCGCGAGCGCGGTGTGGCGGTGATCTGCAATCGACCTTTCGGTGGCGGTGACCTGCTCGCGCGATTGAAAGGCAAACCGCTGCCGGGATGGGCCGCGCAAGTGGGGGTCATTAGCTGGGCGCAATTGGCGCTTAAGTTCCTGCTGGCTCATCCGGCGGTGACCTGTGTCATCCCCGGCACCAGCAACCCGCGCTACATGGCGGAAAACGCCGGTGCAGGTTTCGGCCCGATGCTGACGGATGCGCAACGCCAACAGTTGATGGCCTTGGTGGGCTAGGCCCGTTGGCGGGGCGATTAATACCAGTCAGTCAAGCGCAATCCCACAGGTTTTGCGACTTAACTGACAGACATTCCAGCGGTCGACAATGCGTCGGCAGTCTCCAGCGGAATCTCCAGGGTGAAAAGCGCTCCCTGGCCCGGTCCATTACTATGAACGCGAAGGTGCCCGTTCATCTCTACCGCCGCGAGCGCACAACTGTGCAGGCCAAAACCATGACCTTCCTTGCGGGTGGTGAAGCCGTGATTGAAGATTCGGGTCAAGTTCTCGGACGCGATTCCTTCGCCCTGATCCTCTACGCTGAGGCGCAGTATTGCGTTATCGATAATCTTGACGCCCAGCGTCATATGGCGCTGATGGTCGCTGACCTTGGACATTGCATATTTGGCATTGCTGATCAGGTTGATCAGGATCAACAGCAGTCGGTGTTTGTCGCCGATGATCGTCGGCGTGTCCTGGTAGTCCTTGGTGACGACGACATGGTGCCGGCTCAAAGCGCCGGAATTCATGCGTAACGCATCTTCGAACAGGTCGACGACGTTCAACGGCTCGACCAGCCTGGCGGCACCGGCATAGGCCTGTTGAGTAGAAACGATGTCCTTGATGTGATCGATGCTTTTGGTCAATTGCGACAGCTCGTCAACGATGCTCGATTGCTCGAGCGCAATGGAGTCGACCAGTTGATTGAGGTAAAGGGGAAGCAATTTGCCTTTTTCATCGCACGTGATGAACGGCCCCAGGTCTTCGGCATGTTCGTTCATCATTTTCACCGCTTTACCCAAGCCGAGGGTTTTGCTGGCCGCCAATTTGCGGGTGATCACATCTGCCGAGACGTTAACGCTGTTCAGCACATTGCCGACGTTGTGCAACACATTGGTCGCGATCTCCGCCATGCCGGCCATCCGTGCGGCATCGACCAGTTCGCGCTCGGCTTCCAGCAGTTCGCGGGTGCGTTCCTCGACGCGTTGCTCCAGTCGCTCGTTTGCCGTTTGCAACTCATTGTTCATCTTGTTGATCAGGGCATAACTGCGAATCAGGCGGCCGGCCAGATACAACAACAGCAGGGCCATGATGCCGGCGCATATGCCCAGGTAAAGGTGATATTGGCGGTCTGTCGCGCTGGTGCGCCGTTGTTTCTCGTTCAATAATTCGTTGATGCTGTCCAACTGCCGTGCGACCGGAATCACACTGATGCGATCAAGCAGATCATTGACGATGGGCTGTTCTCGGACAATGGCATTCACCGCGTCTACAAAGGCAGTGAAAGGCGGGCGCCGTTCGGGTGGCAGTTGATTGATGTATTCATCCAGATACTTCAGATGTCCGGAGATTTCCTCAGCCCTTTCGCTGGAGACATAGAGGGCGTATTCAAGGGTGTCCAACGTAACATCGAACACCACTGAGAGCACCGCAGCATCCGACGGGCGTTTGTTGTTGGAATCCTCCAGCAACACCCGAATGCCATCTTCCAGCTCAGGCAGGGCCACGAATGATATTCGCAAGGCCGTGTTGTGCTGTTTGAATTGCTCAACCAGTCGGGTTTTGTTTTCTACCGCATCCAGATAACCCTCGCGTCGAGTTTGCCAAAGGGTCGAGAGGGGGCCGGTCGCATTGAGGTTGTCGAGCTGTGTCCATCGCTGTTCTGCTTCAGCGGGTGCTCCCAGAAACAAAGTGTCGTTCAGGCCGATTTTGGCTCTCAGAATCTTCACGTTCCAGTTGGCATCGAACTGCTTGAGTTGGCGAACGAAGTCGCGCGACTCGAAGTAGGTCGACGTGTCGTAGGAATAGGATTTGATCAGCAAAAATATCAATACGCTGAAAAGGGTCAGCGCGATGGCGCCCAAGGCAGTCCATTTGTAATTCTTGGAGAGCTTCATTGCGGCATTCCTCCCCGGGCCATCTTGAGGGGGAGAGACTGCCAACGGTTAATGATTTCCATTTTTGCGCTCCCTGCAAAATGGCGAATAATCACCACATTGTTTGTAAGCCTAGCGTTGTTGGCGGACAGTGCCGGAAAAAACACCGAATGGGGATCAGTGGTATCACGGTCGCGGTAATGCCGGGGCTGGCTTTAACGGCAGCAAAGGCGGGAATTCCTCTGGCGTGAGGGTTTCTTTTTCCAGCAACAGACGGGCGCCCTCATCCAGGTCGGCCCGGCGACTCTCCAGCAATGCCTTGGCCCGTTGGTAGGCTTCATCGAGCAGGGCACGAATACCCAGGTCGATTTCCCGGGCGGTCTGTTCCGAATAATCCTTCTCGCCTACCGTGGCCATGCGGTCTCCCAGGTACGTTGCGTTTTGCCGCTCCAGTACCGATTGTCCGAGTTCGGCGCTCATGCCGAACCGGGTAATCAGTTGCCGGGCGATATCGGTCGCGCGGCCCAGATCATCGGCGGCGCCGGTGGAGATTTGGCCATAGGCAAGGTACTCGGCAGCGCGCCCGGCCATCAGCACCACAATCCGGTCCTTGAGCGTCTGGCAACTGATCACGAAGTGATCCTCGGTCGGTCGTTGCAGGGTATAGCCGAGCGAGCCGATGGCGCGGGGCACGATCGACACTTTATGTACCGGGTCCATCGCTGGCAGTGTGCTGGCGGCCAGGGCATGCCCCATTTCGTGGTAGGCCACCACCCGGCGCTCCTCGGGATCGAGCAGGCTGCTCTTGCGTTCGAGCCCCGCGATAAGACGTTCTACCGCCGCGGTGAAATCGTTCAGGCTGACGGCTTCGGCACCGCGTCGAGTGGCGACGATGGCCGCTTCGTTAACCAGATTGGCCAGGTCGGCGCCGGTGAAACCGGTGGTAATCTCGGCGATACGTGCGCCATCAAGCCCTGGCTCCACGGTGACTTTCTTGAGATGAACCTTGAGGATTGCCTCCCGCCCTTTGCGATCGGGGCGGTCGATCAGAATCTGCCGGTCGAAGCGCCCGGCACGCAACAACGCCGGATCGAGGACCTCTGGCCGGTTGGTCGCGGCCAGCAACACGACACCTTCACGGGGATCGAAGCCATCCAGCTCGGCCAGCAACTGGTTGAGGGTCTGTTCTTTTTCGTCATTACCGCCCAACGTACCGACGCCGCGCATCTTGCCCAGTGCGTCGAGTTCATCGATGAAGATGATGCAGGGCGCCGCCTGCCTGGCCTGCTCGAACAGGTCGCGTACCCGGGCTGCGCCGACCCCGACGAACATCTCGACGAACTCGGACCCTGAGATCGAGAAAAACGGCACACCGGCTTCCCCGGCGATGGCTTTGGCCACCAGCGTCTTGCCGGTGCCAGGCGGGCCGACCAGCAAGGTGCCTTTGGGAATGTGCGCGCCCAGGCGTGCGTATCGCTCCTTGTCCTTGAGGAACGAGACGATTTCCACCAGTTCGGCCTTGGCTTCATCGATGCCCGCGACATCGGCGAAGGTCACGCCGGTGTCGCGTTCGACAAAGACCCTGGCCCGGGACTTGCCAACATTCATCAGCCCGCCAAGACCTTGTTTGTCTGCCATTCCGCGAAACAGGAAATTCCAGAACACCATGATCAGGACAAACGGCAACAACCAGCCCAACAGGCTGTTCATAAAGGTGTTTTCGGTGGTTCCGGTAAAACCGACGCCCGATTGAGAGAGTTCGGTCGCCAGCGCCGGATCGACCCGCACGGTGGAGAACCGGTCGCGTCCGTCGATGGGCTCTTGCAACTTGCCGCTGATCTGGTCCTTGTCGATCCGCAAATCACTGACTTTTTGCTCGTTCAACAGTTGCAGGAATTGGCTGTAGGGCAGGGGCTGCACGGCTTGACGCTCGCCAAAGAACATCTGCATGAGGCTCAGCACGATAAAAGCGATCGCGAAGTAGGACAGGTTCCACTGGTCGTTCTTTTTCATGGCCTTGGCTCAGCGTGAGAACGCAGGGTCGTTCATAACGAGCCGCGCCCGCCCGGTTTTTTTGTTAGACCACATCAAAAAAGCCCCGTGCCGGCTTCCCGACAAGGGGCTTTTTTGCGCGAAGTGTCTGTCTCGGCGATTCATCTGGATTTGATCTGCACCTTTTTGTCCGCGTTCATGGCTTCGGGTTTTTTCGGCAGCGAAATGCTCAGCACGCCTTTACTGAAGTTCGCTTCGATCTTGTCGGCATCGACGCCTTTAGGCAGGCTGAACGCCCGCTGGAAGGAGCCATAGTGACGCTCTGACAGGTGATAGCCCTTTCTTTTTTCTTCCTTGTCCTCTTTCTTTTCACCCTTGATGATCAGGTTGCCATTGGACAATTTGATGTCGATATTTTCCTGATCCATGCCCGGCAGTTCGGCGGTGATTTCGAAGCTTTCATCCTTCTCGGTAATGTCCACCGCAGGCAGGCTGCGGCCGATAAATTCCCGACTCCAGAACGGTTCGACATCGAACAGCCCACGCCGGAAAGGGGTCAACCCCGAGCCACGATTGAAGTCTTCGAACAGGTGATCGACCTGCTGGCGCAGTCTTTCCAGGGGCCGCCAAGGGTCTGCCACCGTCGGTTGCTGATCGGTTTTTTCGCCGTCGGTCTGCACCGGCATTTTCTTCTCGAAATTGGCCATTTTTCATTCCTCCTATCGAGCACTGCGGTGGGCCGGGAACGTCTCGGAGGCCGGTCCACCACGACAGATTCAGGCCTTACCTTAAAAGGTTAGTATTCCTGCGACCGCCAGGCCAACCAACAGTCGGTTTGTGGCGGCGAGCCGTCTATCTCGAGAACTTGCGCGCACCGGTCACGCAAAGAATCACCGCAACAGTCACACCCAACATGCCAAGGCTGACCTGCTCATGCAGCAGCGTGGCCGCCAGCGCCAGGCCAAAAAACGGCTGTAGCAGCTGAAGTTGACCGACGGCGGCAATCCCGCCCTGGGCCAGCCCGCGATACCAGAACACGAAGCCGAGAAACATGCTGAACAGCGAAACATAAGCCAGGCTGAACCATGCGGTCGGGGTGATTCCCGAGAGCGAAGGCGGGGCCAGGAACCAGGTCAGCGGAATCATGACGGGCAACGACAGCACCAAGGCCCAGGAAATCACCTGCCAGCCGCCCAGTGTTCTTGAAAGCTTCGCGCCTTCTGCATAGCCCAATCCGCAGGCGAGGATGGCCAGCAACATCAGAATGTCCCCCGCAGGAGAGGCGGTCAGGCCTTGGGAAACGGCAAACCCCACCACCAGCAGGCTTCCCAGCACTGAGAAGAACCAGAAAACCGGCCGGGGACGCTCACCACCGCGCCAGACCCCGAAGGCTGCCGTGGCGAGGGGCAACAGGCCAACGAAGACGATGGAATGCGCAGACGTCACATATTGCAGTGCCAGCGCCGTCAGCAGCGGAAACCCGAATACAACGCCCAAGGCCACGATTGCCAGGGAGAGAAGCTGACTCTTGGCTGGCCGTTTTTCGTTGAAGAGCAGCAGCATGCACAGCGCCAGAAGGGCAGCGATACTGGCTCGGGCAACCGTCAAAAAGACCGGGTCAAACTCCAGAACGGCCACCCGTGTCGCGGGCAGCGAGCCGCTGAAGATGAGCACGCCGATGAACCCGTTGAGCCAGCCGCTCGCGGTCTTTTCCGTGGTGTGGGTTTGCAGATTCGATGTGCGTTCCATTGAGAACTCCCTTTATGCCGGTTGCATGGGAGGCATCCTATGGACGAAACTCAATACAATCAAAATATTGTCATGGATACACTTGCGCATGCCTCGTTCACGCTACAAATCACTGGTGGATGAATTTGCCGCGGATATCCGCTCAGGACGACTGTTGCCAGGCACGCGCCTACCGACCCACCGCCAGTTGGCGGCAACGCAAGGCCTGGCGCTGGTGACGGCTAGCCGGGTTTACGCGGAGCTGGAAGCCATGGGCCTGGTCAGCGGGGAGATGGGGCGGGGGACTTTTGTCAGGGAAACCTCGTGGTCGCCGGGCCAGAGTATTGACCAGCATAGCGTTGCCGCCGGCATGACGGACCTGAACTTCAACTATCCAGCGCTTCCCGGGCAGGCAGAACTGCTGCGAAATGCCCTGCGCCAGCTCGCATCGGCCGGCGATCTGGAATCGCTGCTGCGCTACCAGCCACACGCGGGGCGCCCGCATGAACGTGCCTCTATGGCGCGACATCTGCGCGTCCGAGGCCTGGCGGTTGAGGCGGAGCAGGTGCTGATCGTCACCGGTGCCCAGCAGGGGCTGGCCGTGACCATGATGGCGCTATTGCAACCCGGTGACGTGATTGCGGCGGATGCCTTGACCTATTCAGGATTCAAGGCTCTGGCCGACTCACTGCACCTTGAAATCGTGCCCATTCCGGTGCTCGATCATGGCCCTGATCTGGAGGCGCTGGAAAGCCTGTGCCGGCACAGGCGCGTACGGGCCGTGTACACGATGCCGACCCTGCACAATCCGCTGGGGTGGGTGATGAGTGCCGATCAACGGGAGTCCCTGGTGACGATTGCGCGTCGGCATGGGCTATTGATCATTGAGGACGCCGCTTACGCCTTCCTGGCAGAGAATCCCCCCGCACCGCTGGCGGACCTCGCCCCCGAGAGGACGGTTTACGTGTCAGGCCTCTCCAAGAGCGTGGCCACCGGACTGCGCGTCGGCTTCGTCGTCGCCCCCCTTCAACACGTGCCCGCGCTGGAGCGCACGGTCAAAGCGACCACCTGGAATACCCCGGGCGTGATGACGGCAATCGCCACTGCATGGCTTGACGACGGCACCGTGATGCAACTGGAAGCTGAAAAGCGCCAGGACGCGCAAGCGAGGCAAGTCGTGGCCGGCGAGGTACTGGCGGGGCTGCGCTGCATTCGCCATCCCTCGTCGTATTTTCTTTGGCTGCCGTTGTCGGAAGACGCTAGAGCCGACCAGATCGCCATGGCGTTGATGCGCGAAAACGTCTCGGTTTCCACCGCCGAACCGTTTGCCACTTCGGTCAACGTCCCCCATGCGTTTCGCCTGGCGCTGGGCTCGGTGGAGATGGGCGCATTGAGGGAGGCACTGGAAAAAGTGAAGTGGATGATTGGGGCTTATTCGTAGTCGAAGCGCTTTCTGAAAGGTCCTCCGCTTCTTCCGACAACTGCATGAACTAATTATTGGCTCTTTCCTTGTCCGAGCGGCTTCCTGATGAATGGAAGTCGCTCGGTCGGGAAGAAGCGTAGAAATGGCCAATTGTATGCGGCCCGACGAGCAGCTATCAGCATTTATAGGTGAGGGGCCGGAATCGGGTCAATGACCTGAGTGAGCAGGTGATCGTGTCCCTCAACATGCCAGTTGGCCCAAATTCGCCCCTTTGTATCAGGCTCAAGGCTCAGCCAGTTTCGTTCCGGAACCAGGTAATGACCTTGGTACCCGATCGGCAGCATCGTAGCTGTTATCCCGAACTCGATGACTTCCTGACTAGCTCCAAATTTTTCCATGAAATAGACAACAACTGCAGGCGGTGGTGTGTGTACGACGCCTGTGGAAACCAGCTGAAAAATAACACCTGCTCCGCGCTCTATGTGCTGAGGTAATCTGGATTCGATCACACAGGCGGCTGCCACATGCACGTCACCAGAGACCAGAGTCACCCTTGTCCCACGGCTGGCAAAGTTCAATAAGCGCTTGATCAACCGCTGCCGCTCATCTTTGTGTGGTTTGCTTCGCCAGTGATCTCTCAGGTCGTCCTCAAGCTCCCATTGACCAGGCAGCGCATTGAGTGCTTTTTCAGCTGCGTTGAGGTCAATGTATGCTACCGGGATGCTGGAAAACACAAGCAAATGCTTATGTTGTTGGGTGTTCGTATCCTCCAGCCAATTAAATGTGGCCTTCCAAGTCTCGTCTGATGCAATTTGTGTAGGCTTGAAGATGCCATCGATCTTTATGTCCGGTTGGCGCTCGCTCCGTAAGTCTGGAACCAGCAGAGCCAGCTCCCCCAGATCTCGATACCCCAAGCTATATCCCTGAGCACCAGGAACTGCGGCTGGATGGATCTCGTCTTTTGCAAGTTGTTGTTGAAACAAACGGAAGTAGCGAGATGCGATCCTGAAGAGATTCTGATGAACATCGCAGTTATGCAGATCCTGAGGATAGGAACCCCAGCCGTCGATAATGTCGTGATCGTCCCACATCATGACCGTGGGGATTGATCGAAACATTTGCAGAGGCCCTTCTTGGTTCCATCGTTTCACGTACAGTTCGGCGAAAAATCTATCGACTTGCTGTTCCATTGCCGGGGTCCATGGAGAGCAGATCTGATTCGCATGCCAAAGATCAGACCAGTCCTGCAGGGGGCCATCTTTCACCATCAACTCATCGCTGTAGACCTGGTCACCGCCCAGTACAAGTAGGTTGAAGGGTTTCTCTTGATGACACTCCCCCATGTTCAACCATCGTTCGTTCTGGCGATCCTTGACCTTCTTCCTGTATTTGTCGGCCGAGAAGCCGTTGCAGGAACCGTAGGCCATTCTCGGTGAAACGCCCTTGGCAGGGACGTGAAAAGTTCCATCGACCCCGGCAATCGCGTAGGTACAGACTTCGGCGGACGGGCCTGCCTTCTGGTGAATGCTGAGATCTATTCGCCAAACGTCCGCTCCTGACTTCTCATAAGGAATTTCGTCAATCCTGATGACCTTATCTACGCTACATGCGGGTACGCTATGGGGTGGGGCGGGATCTCCTTTATCCTGAACGATAAGGGCTGAAACGTGGTAGCGGCCCACGTGGACGCCGCGGAAATGAAGAATTGGACCCAGTAGCAGGCTCATGCGCTGCCCTCCCTGGCAATGTTGAACGGACGCTGGGTCCTTGCGGGTTTTCGAGCTTCCTGTCGACCGCATCGACCGTGGCGTAGTGGTTGTTGCAATGTGTAGGCAGCCCCTCGAATTTGCTGTGTTTGCAAACCCTCCGGTCATCCGAAATCCAGTAGCCGGACTACTGGTTCGTTCAAAAAAACGGTCACATTGGGTCTTCAAAGTGCAGACCAGTCTCAGTCAGCCTTGTCGAGATCGTAAGTTCGCCGATTCACCACTTCCTGTAATCCCGCTAGTAACTTGTCCGGGATAGCTCCCGTTTTTTCCGCCTCGAGCAGGAGAACCTGCACCTGATGACGAGATCGGCGGTTGATACGGAAATTCGATTCAAAATCCAGGGCAGCAACCAGTGTTGTCATCACCGCTGCACCGCCGGCGAGGATGGCAGATATATCTTCACCTAAAGGAGCGTCAACGAACTTTAGCTTCGCGGTGATGGCCGCCGTTGACGCCAGGAGGGCGGAGAGCACCAACAGTGCTCGATATCCAACCTTCCACTTAGCAGAGGACCATCGATATTTTTGTTCTTGCGCAACAAGAATTTCCTTTGTACGAACCAGCTGCTCGTCTGACATTTCCTCGGCCCTCTCCATTTGGCGGTTCTGTTTGATTGTAGATCGCCATTATCTGTCCGCCACTTAATGTAGAGGGTTTCCGAGGTAGTTCGTTGGATTAGAGTCTGTAGACGCTGCTGAAGCTGCATGTGCTCTTCGAAACGCGCTGGAATAAACCGCAGTTCTTTGCTTTAGTCCTGCTATGTATTCGGGCCCTTGTGCGGAGAATCCCATGACCCCTCGATTCCCGCGTTTCGCCGCAGTGCTCGCCATCCTCCTGGTCGGCACCTTGCCCTGCGCCCACGCCGTCGAATACACCCAGGTGAACACCACCGCCAGCAAGATCTCGTTCACCTATAACCAGTTCGGCTCCAGCGCGTATGGCACCTTCGGCAAGTTCGATGCCACGCTCGATTTCGACACGGCGAACCCCACCGCGGCCCACGCCAAGCTGACCATCGACCTTGCCAGCATCGACGCCGGGGGCAGCGACGCCAACAGCGAGCTGCAAAAGCCTGCCTGGTTCAACACGGCGGACTATCCGGTGGCGACCTTTGAATCGACCGGAGTGAAAGCGCTGGGCAATCACCGCTACCTGATCACCGGCAACCTCAACCTTCGGGGCATGACGCGTGAGTTGCAGGTGAAGGTGCTGTTGAAGCCGGAGAAGGCCATCGGCATCTTCGATGGCGACATCATCGTGAAACGCAGGGACTTCAAGATCGGCGAAGGGGAGTGGGCGGACAATGTTGTCTCCAACGACATCAACATCCGCTTTCGCATCGTCGCGCCCGAGCGTTGATTTTCCTGCGAGGGCTCGATCTGTGACAATAGCGGGCTTAACCCGGAGTCTAAAACGCAATGCCCCAGCTCACCCACTTTGCCACCCCATGCCCAGAGCCCATCAACAGCCAGATTCTGCAGATGGTCGTCGACAATTTAACCGACATCAGCATGGTGGGCATCGCGCCGAGCAACCCGTTGTACAACGTCTATCAATACGCGGTGGGCTATGAGGTTCATCTCTACCTCGAAGCGCTCAGTGGCGCCAAAAGCATTGCGGTCGAACTGATCGTCGCCACGGACGATGAAGACCCTGAGCAGGTCATCGGCTTTCTGTTGTACCTGCCGGTCAAGGACGACCCCGAGGCGTGCGGCGTGGCGTATATGGCGGTGCAGGCCAGCCACCGGCGGCGGGGCGTTGCCCGGGCGATGCTGCAAGACATGCTCGATCGCTACCCGCATGCCGAACTGACCTGCACGGTCGCCAAGGTGCCCTGGTTCGAGTCGATGGGCTTCCAGGTGCTGGGCGTGCGCGGCACTCAGGTGCTGATGAACACCCGTGATCACGGCACCGAAGGCTTGATGGGCTTATTGGATGTCACTTCGATCTACAGTTCTTTGGAGGTGCGGCAGATACATACGTATCTGCTGCACAAACACGGCAAGCGGGCGATGATCGATGCAGAAAAGCAACGCGACCGGCATCTTGACCAAATGACGCGCAACGCCAAGGCGTTTGTGCTGGATCGTTTGAGCAAAGACGCCGGGCGCGGGTCTCGTCCCGACTAGACTGTTGAGTCCTTTCGGGCGCGCAGGCTGGCCGAGGCGTGATATTCTGTCGCACTAACTTGGTTTGACCTATTCGGTTCGTACGTCCACAGACGTCCGACGGAATCAATGTCGCTCCAGTAGCTGAGCCCAATAAAGATAAAAATCAGTGCACGAGGGACATATAACTGAGGTCGATGGAGACACGTCGGCCTTGTGTGCCCACCTTCAAATCCTTGTAAGTGTAGGAACCCACGGCACGCTGCCTGCGTACCCGTACTCTTGGGTTGCTCATGTTGAGGATTGAGGGCGGATGGCGTTTATCATAGGTGCTACAGATGTTTAAGAAACTGAACACGGCCCTGCTGGGGCTGGCTTTGTCGATGGGGATCACGTCCGCCTACGCGGAAGAGGCAAAGAAAGTCGATGTGCTGCTCATTGGCGGCGGCATCATGAGTGCAACGCTGGGTGTCTGGCTTAATGAGCTGGAACCTGGTCTGTCGATGGAAATGGTCGAGCGCCTCGATGGCGTCGCCCAGGAAAGCTCCAATGGCTGGAACAACGCCGGTACCGGTCACTCCGCCTTGGCCGAGTTGAACTACACCCCGGAAGATGACAAGGGCAACGTTCAGATCGCGAAAGCCGTTGAAATCAACGAAGCCTTCCAGATCTCCCGTCAGTTCTGGGCCTGGCAAGTTCAGCAAGGCGTGCTGAAGAACCCGCGTTCGTTCATCAACTCCACTCCACACATGAGCTTTGTGTGGGGCGATGACAACATCAAGTTCCTGAAGAAACGCTACGAAGCCCTGCAAGCGAGCCCGCTGTTCGCCGGCATGCAGTACTCCGAAGACCCGGCTGTCATCAAGAAGTGGGTTCCGCTGATGATGGAAGGGCGTGACCCGAACCAGAAAGTCGCGGCCACCTGGAGCCCGATCGGTACCGACATGAACTTTGGCGAGATCACCCGCCAGTTCGTCGCGCACCTGCAAACCACACCGAAGTTCGACTTGAAGTTGTCTAGCGAAGTGCAAGACATCACCAAGAACGCAGACGGCAGCTGGCGCGTCAGCTACAAAAACCTGAAAGACGGCACCAAAACCGAAACCGACGCCAAGTTCGTCTTCATCGGCGCGGGCGGCGGTGCACTGCACCTGCTGCAGAAGTCTGGCATTCCTGAAGCCCAGGAATACGCAGGCTTCCCGGTTGGCGGCTCGTTCCTCGTGACCGAGAACCCGACCCTGGCCGAACAACACCTGGCCAAGGCCTACGGCAAAGCCTCCGTTGGCGCACCGCCAATGTCGGTTCCGCACCTGGACACCCGTGTCCTGGACGGCAAGCGCGTCATCCTGTTTGGCCCATTCGCGACCTTCAGCACCAAGTTCCTCAAAGAAGGCTCGTACCTGGACCTGCTGACCACCACGACCACGCACAACGTGTGGCCAATGACCAAGGTCGGCATCAAGGAATACCCGCTGGTCGAGTACCTTGCAGGCCAACTGATGCTGTCTGACGAAGACCGCCTCAACGCCCTGAAAGAATACTTCCCGAACGCCAAAGCCGAAGATTGGCGTCTGTGGCAAGCCGGCCAACGCGTGCAAATCATCAAGCGTGATGAAGCCGCTGGTGGCGTGCTGAAGTTGGGCACCGAAATTGTTGCTTCCGCAGACGGCACCA
>NZ_AKJB01000010.1:0-22993 GCF_000282555.1 Pseudomonas sp. GM102
CCCCCCGCCAATGGCGGCTTCGCCACGGCTGCGTTTGTCTGCGCCGACTGCGCTACCACCCGCGCCGCCCAGGGCCGCGCCAATGGTTGAACCTGTACTGCCGCCTAGCGATTGGCCGACGACCGAGCCAAGAACCCCGCCCAATGCGCCGCCCACACCTGCTTCGGTGGTGCCGCCAGCAGAAGCGAAGCCACTGACCAGGCCAAGGGACAACAAGAGAATCGAGGAGAACTTCATAGAGGAACCTCAAGGGGATGACGGCGCGATCCTGAGGCTGTGTCATGGTTGTGACAATCGAAATCCGACGAGTAACACGACTTGAGCACAATTCTATAAGTTACTGTTTTTTGGGTGGAACTTAACTGTTTTTCGCCGGTCTTTAACTACTTCGCAAAGGCCGTTTTTATATAAAAACGGCCTTTTTTTGTGGGCGATTGGAAAGTGCTTGTCTGTGCGTTTTCAGGTCTGACGCCTTCGCGGGCAAGCCTCGCTCCTACAGAATTTTGTCGTTCACGGAGTAAGCGGACGACTCTAAAACTGTAGGAGCGAGGCTTGCCCGCGAAGAGGCCATACCTGCCACCGTGTTAAGCCGACTTGGCCATGATCAACCCAGTCTCACTCGCCGCTTCCAACCGAATCGCCACAAACTTCGACGTCGGCGTATGGCTGCCATCCCCGGTGCTTTCCAGCGGCACCAGCGGATTCACTTCCGGATAGTATGCGGCCGCTTGCCCGGCAGGAATATCAAACGCCAGCAGCGTGAAGCCCTTCACCCGACGCTCACGGCCATCATCCCAGATCGACACGATGTCAGCCTTCTGTCCTGGCTTGAACCCCAGGCGAATGATGTCGGCTTCATTGACGAACATCACATCCCGCTGACCTTTCACCCCGCGATAACGGTCATCAAGACCATAAATCGTGGTGTTGTACTGATCGTGGGAGCGCATCGACTGCATGATCAGGTCCGGCAGTACGCCGGTGGCGCGGGTGCGTTCGTGCACCAGGTCTATGGGCAGAATGTTCGCACGGAAATTGGCCCGCCCCGACGGGGTATTCCAGCGACGTGCGCCGGCGCTGTTGCCCAGGTAGAAACCACCCGGGTTCTGGATTTTCTCGTTGAAGTCTCGGAAGCCCGGGATGGTGTCGGCGATCAGGTCGCGGATGCGGCTGTAATCGGCCACCAGCCAGTTCCAGTCCACCGGTTTGCTGCCCAGGGTCGCGGCGGCGATACCGGCGATGATTGCAGGCTCCGAGCGCATCTGGTTCGACAGCGGCTGCAGCTGACCGTTGGAGGCATGGACCATGCTGAACGAATCTTCCACGGTTACCGCTTGAGCGCCTTCGGTCTGGATATCGATGTCGGTACGGCCCAGGCACGGCAGGATCAGCGCGTCTTTACCATGGGCCAAATGGCTGCGGTTGAGCTTGGTGCTGATCTGCACGGTCAGGTCGCAGTTGTTCAAGGCCTGGAAGGTCCGTGGGCTGTCCGGGGTGGCTTGGGCGAAGTTGCCGCCCAAGCCGATGAAGACTTTTGATCGGCCGTCGGCCATGGCGTGAATCGCCTCGACCACGTTGTGGCCGTTTTCACGCGGCACTTTGAATTGGAAGCGACGCTCCAGAGCATCGAGGAACGCCACCGGTGGACGTTCGTTGATGCCCATCGTTCGGTCGCCCTGCACATTGCTGTGACCACGCACCGGGCACAGACCGGCACCCGGCCGCCCGATGTTGCCACGCAGTAGCATCAGGTTGGCGATTTCCTGGATGGTCGCCACCGAATGACGATGCTGGGTAATGCCCATGGCCCAGCACATAATCACGTTCTTGCCTTTGGCGTACATGCGCGCCGCTTGCTCGATCTCCACCAGGGTTAGGCCGGACTGCTCGACGATCTGCTCCCATGGGGTGTCGTCGATGACGCCCATGTATTCCAGCACGTTGACCGCATGTTCATTGAGGAAGTCGTGATCGAACACCGCTGGGGCGCCGGTCTTCTGCGCATCGCGTTCCCATTGCAGCAGGAACTTCGCCATGCCGCGCAGCACCGCCATGTCGCCGCCCAGTGCCGGGCGGAAGTAGGCGGTGTTGGTCGGCTTGTCGCCGTTGGTGAGCATTTCCAACGGGTGCTGTGGGTGCTGGAAGCGTTCCAGTCCGCGTTCTTTCAGCGGGTTGACGCACACTACCTGAGCGCCGCGTTTCACTGCTTCGCGCAGAGGTTCTAGCATCCTCGGGTGGTTGGTGCCGGGGTTCTGGCCCCAGACAAAAATCGCATCGGCGTGTTCGAAGTCATCGAAGGTCACAGTGCCTTTGCCTACGCCGACACTTTGCGCCAGCGCCACTCCGCTGGCTTCGTGGCACATGTTCGAGCAGTCGGGAAAGTTGTTGGTGCCGTAGGCGCGCACGAACAGCTGATAGAGGTACGCCGCTTCGTTGCTGGCGCGGCCCGAGGTGTAGAACTCTGCTTGGTCGGGGCTCGACAGGCCCTGCAAATGTTTGCCGATCAGCGCAAAGGCGTCATCCCAGCTGATGGGTTTGTAGCGGTCGGTCTCGGCGTCGTAGCTCATCGGCTCGGTCAGGCGGCCCTGATATTCAAGCCAGTAGTCGCTCTGCTCCAGCAGCGAGCTGACGCTGTGTTTGGCAAAGAATGCAGCGTCGACACGGCGTTTGGTCGCTTCCCAATTCACCGCTTTGGCGCCGTTCTCGCAAAACATCACCATGCCCTTTTCCGGAGAATCGCCCCAAGCGCAACCGGGGCAGTCGAAGCCGCCGTTCTGGTTGGTCTTGAGCATTATGCGGAGGTTTTTCAGCGCGTTATCGCTGGTCAACCAGGCTTGGGCGACGCTGATCAGCGCGCCCCAGCCACCGGCTGGGCCTTTGTAGGGCTTGTAGCGGGGGACGGGTTTCTGGTCGGCTTGACGGTGTTGACTCACGCTTGATTCTCCAACGCTGGGCTGTAGACCCGTGGTGCATTTTTCTGTGGCAGGTGGATGAGGTTGAGGTTGTGTCGACGGGCCCATTGCACGGCAAGGCTCGTGGGCGACGACAGGCTGACCAGGGTCTGGATGCCAGCGCGTAAAACTTTCTGGATCAATTCAAGGCTGCAACGACTGGTGACAATCGCCAGGCCGCCAGTGGTCGGGATTTTCTGGCGGATCAACCCGCCGATCAGCTTGTCGAGGGCGTTGTGTCGACCGATATCTTCACGGCCCAGCAGCAATTCGCCATTGCCGTTCATGAACACCGCTGCATGCACCGCGCCGCAATGTTGGCCCAGCGGCTGGAATTCGCCGATGCGCTGGCGCAGGCCGTCCAGCCATTCGGCTGGGGGCAGCGGGGCGCCGGGCAATACTTTGAGGTCGGGCAGCGCTTGCTCCACCGCTTCCACGCCACAGAGCCCGCAACCGCTGGTGCCAGCCAGTTGCCGACGCTGCTGCTTGAGGTTCCAGAAGGCGCGATTGGCGATGGTCACTTGCGCGTATTGCGCCGAACCTGTGCCGCTGAGCTGCAGGTCGTAGATATCTGAAGCGTCTTCGATGATGCCGCTGCCGAGGCTGAAACCGACGATGAAGTCTTCAAGATCCGTTGGCGTCACCAACATGACCGCCTGGCTGATGCCGTTATAGGCAATTGCCAACGCGACTTCCTCGGCCAGCGCGGTGCTGGCCGATTCGGTGTATTCAAGGTTGCAGTAGCTGTACGTCTGGCTTGCGGCGGTCGCGGGCGTTTCAACGGCAGGCGCCGCGCGGGCAGGGCGCTTGGCGTTCATGGGCTCACCAACGGTTTGGTCAGCTTTAAGACTAGGCGCGTCAACTTGTCGCGTCTAATTGCTATTACTGATCTGCCGATAGATGGGGTCGATCAAGAATCTGTCGGTGATTGTTGATAGATCGCGAAGCAGGCTTCTGCGAGCGCCGAACGTGGAGCACTGCGACGCATGATCAGCCCCAGCCGGGCGAGGGTCTGGGCGCTTTCGATGGGTTGGAGGCGCAAGTGATCGGTAAGATTTTCGAGACCACCATCCAGCGGCATCACGGCGCAACACAGACCGCCGTGTACTGCTTGTAACAATTGGTGGACTGAATCGGTTTGCAGCAACGGTTGGGGGGCCAAGCCACGACTGTGGAAGTTATGGTCGATGGACTGGCGAAAATGCATGCCGCTGGTGAGCATGCCCAGCGGCAGTTCAATCAACGATTTCCAGCTTAAGGGCGCGTCGCCGAAACTGAAGAAACGCTGATCGTAAAGCAATCCCATGCGGGTTTCGCTGAAGGCCAGGGAGTCGAAACGCTCACCGTCCAGACGCTCCAGGTACGACACGCCGAGGTCGAGACGGTTGTTCGCCAGCTGTTCGAGTATCTGCTCGGAACTCAGGGCTGAGAGTTCGAAGCGCAAGTTCGGGTGCTCGGCGTGCAGGCGATGCATCAGCGGTACCGGGTCGAAACTCGACAGCGGCACCACGCCCAGGCGCAACGTACCCACGAGGTTGCCGCGACAGGCTGCTGCTTCGGCCTGCAAACCGTCGTAGGCCGCCAGCACCGTACGTGCCCACGCCAGCACACGCTCGCCCGGCGCGGTGAAACCTTCAAAGCGCTGGCCACGGTTGACCAGCGGCAGTTCGAGTTCTTCTTCGAGGCTGCGCAGGCGCATGGACAGGGTCGGTTGGGTGATGTGACAACGCGCGGCGGCCTGACCGAAGTGCCGGGTTTCGTCGAGAGCGATGAGGAATTTGAGCTGCTTGATGTCCATCTTCGCTCCAGGGCGCGGGCAAGGTTCGCGATTCTACCGCCTGCGCGGGGTTGGGTCATTGGTCGGCTAGGAACCGGGCTTCGCAAGGCTGGTCTAGTCTTTGGCGTCTGGAACCTAAACCCCAAGGAGAATGCACCATGAGTATTTTTAGCTTTGTGAAAGAAGCAGGCGAAAAACTTATTGATCTGCTGACGCCTGGCAATGCGAATGCCAGCGAGCAGTTAAAGGAACACATCAGCAAGGTCGGCCTGGGTAATCCGAATGTTCAGGCGACAATCGAGGGCGACAAAGTCATCGTCACCGGTGAAGTGGGGAGTCAGGAAGAGAAGGAAAAGATTCTGTTGGCCGTGGGCAATATTGCCGGTGTCGGTAGCGTGGATGACCAGATCACGGTGACCGGGCCGGTGGCGAAGGCCGCTCGCTTCGTTACAGTGAAAAAGGGCGACACCCTCAGCGCGATTTCCAAGGCCGAATACGGCGATGCGAACAAGTACAACAAAATCTTCGAGGCCAACAAACCAATGCTGTCGCACCCGGACAAGATCTATCCGGGGCAGGTGTTGCGGATTCCTGAGTAACACAAAACCTGTGGCGAGGGAGCTTGCTCCCGCTCGGCTGCGCAGCAGTCGCAATCTGGCCAATGCAGTCTTCTGAAGAAACACATCAGCCAGATTGGGAGCGCTTCGCACTCCAGCGGGAGCAAGCTCCCTCGCCACAATGATCGCGTCAGACACTAGAGCCCGGCAATCAACTCCCGATAATCCCCCACCGCCGCAAACTCGGCCGTGTCCTTCGGCCCTTTGCGGCTGTCTGGCTCGCTCACGGCCAGCAGATGCGCCACGCCAAAATTGCGCGCACTGCGCAGAATCGGCAACGTATCGTCAATAAACAGACTGCGCGCCGGGTCGAAGCCGATGTCGGCCTGCAAGGCATCCCAGAACTGCGGGTTTTCCTTGGGGAAACCGTAATCGTGAGAGCTGATCAGGCGCTCGAAATACGGTGCCAGTTCAATTCGCTCCAGCTTCAATGACAGCGAGTCGCGGTGGGCGTTGGTGATCAGTACCACGCGTTTGCCGGCCTGTTTGATCGCGGCCAGGAAAGTGTCTGCATCCGGACGCAGGGCGATCAGGTGCGCGGTTTCCAGTTTCAGTTCGCGCACCGACAGCTTCAGCTCGGCGCTCCAGAAATCCAGGCAGTACCACTGCAACTGACCGGCATTGCGTTCGAACAGCGGCTGCAACTCCAGCTCCGCCATGGCCCGGCTCACCCCGTGCAGCTCGGCATAACGCTGGGGCAGGTGCTCCATCCAGAAATGGTTGTCGTAGTGCAGGTCCAGCAGCGTGCCGTCCATATCCAGCAAAACGGTATCGATGTCATGCCAGGGCAGCAGGGACATAAAACTTCTCCAGCGGTAAAAAAGATATCCGAGATAAACAATCAGGATAGGCCGGGTATAGTAACCCGCTTACGCCAAGGAGCCTCTCATGCGCCAGAAACCCACCGTACTCGCTCGCGAGATCGTCGCCACCAGCCGTTTGTTCTGCGTCGAAGAGCTGAAGTTGCGCTTTTCCAATGGCGTGGAGCGTACTTACGAGCGTCTGGTCGGCAAAGGCACTGGTCATGGCGCGGTGATGATCGTGGCGATGCTCGACGCAGACCACGCGGTGTTGGTGGAGGAATACTGTGGCGGCACCGATGCCTATGAGTTGTCCCTGCCCAAAGGTTTGATCGAGCCGGGCGAAGACGTGTTGGCGGCGGCCGAGCGGGAGCTCATGGAAGAGGCCGGGTATGGCGCGCGGCAGCTGGAACATCTGACCGAGTTGTCGTTGTCACCCGGCTACATGAGCCAGAAGATCCAGGTGGTGCTGGCCACTGACCTGTACGAAGAACGTCTGGAGGGTGACGAGCCTGAGCCGATGGGGGTGGAAAAGATCAACCTGCGCGAATTGTCGTCTTTGGCGCAGAATCCGCGATTCACTGAGGGCCGTGCCTTGGCGGCGCTGTATCTGGCCCGTGACTTACTGACTCAGCGTGGGGTGTTTTTGCCGTGAACTTGAATTTTCCCCATCCGTTGATGGCGCCAGTCGTTGAACTGGCTTTGAAGGCTGGCGAGGCGATCCTGCCGTTCTGGCGCGTCAACGTTGCTGTCACTGCAAAGTCCGATGATTCCCCGGTTACAGCCGCCGACATGGCCGCTCACCATGTGATTCTGGCCGGGCTGACAGCGCTGGACCCGAGCATTCCGGTGCTGTCCGAAGAAGACGCCAATATCCCCCAGAGCGTGCGCGCCGGGTGGCAGCGCTGGTGGCTGGTTGATCCGTTGGACGGGACCAAGGAGTTCATCTCCGGTAGCGAAGAGTTCACTGTCAACATTGCGCTGATCGAGCAGGGGCGTGTGGTGTTTGGTGTGGTGTCGATGCCGACCAACGGGCGCTTTTATGTTGGCGGTGCAGGGTTGGGTGCCTGGCGTGGTGATAAAGACGCCGAGCCGTTGCCGATTCAGGTTCGCGAGGTTCCGGCTGCGGGTGAGCTTTTCACGGTAGTCGCCAGTCGTCGGCATTCGAGCCCTGAGCAGGAACGGTTACTCGCGGGATTGAGCGATAGTCTGGGTGAGTTGCAACTGGCGAACATCGGCAGCTCGCTGAAATTTTGCCTGCTGGCGGAAGGCGCGGCGGATTGTTATCCGCGGTTGGCGCCAACTTCGCAGTGGGACACGGCGGCTGCGCAAGGTGTGCTGGAAGGCGCAGGTGGAGAGGTGCTGGATTTGAGCGGTGAGCCGTTCTGCTATCCGGCGCGGGAGTCGTTGTTGAATGAGTTTTTCCTGGCGCTGCCGGCTAAAGCGGCTTGGCGGGAGAAACTGCTGAAACTCGCACGTTCCTGAGTTTCGCATAATTTTGTGGCGAGGGAGCTTGCTCCCGCTGGGTCGCGAAGCGGCCCCAAATCCAGCCAGCGCGCAATATCAGTTAACCCCCGTCGTCTGAATGGCGACTGCTGCGCAGCCGAGCGGGAGCAAGCTCCCTCGCCACAGGTTCTGTTTTGGCTGGTTCCTAGCGGTGCAGCACGTACTGCCCCACGAACTTCACTGCATCCTCTTCACTCCCGGTATTCACTATCCGTGAATGCAGCGTCAACCGTGCCCGCCCATACCGCTGATACATTGCCAGAAACTTCTTCCAGACTGCCGCACTCGGTGCCTGGCAAATCGCCGTCGCGTCCATGGTGACCGGCAGTGGATAGCTGATCTGCCCTTCCTGAATCACGATGTGCCCGTCTTCGATGATGCCTTCTTCACGCAAACGCAAATGCAGCCAGCCCCAGCCGGCCAGCACCGCGCCGCAATACAGGCTGCCACCGAACATGGTGCTCTTGTGATTGACGTTGGCCGCAAGCGGCAGGTGCAGGCGCAGTTGTTGATCGTGCCAGTCGAGCACTTTGAGGCCCATGTCCCGCGTGAGGGGGATGTCAGAATGGAGGATCGATTCCAGATGACGACTGTCGCGGTTCATTCACGGGCCTTTTGTTTGAAGGGGATGATTTTACGGTAGCTCAATCAAGGTCGTCAGTGTGGCTGCCGGCGCCGGAGAAGTTCAGACCATGCTTGCGCAATTTGTCATGCAAGGTTTTGCGCGGAATCCCGAGCGCTTCGGCAAGACTGCGCACGGAGCTGTGCGAGCGCGCCAGTTCGGCGGCAATCAAGCTCTTCTCGAAGTTCTCCACTTGCTCGCTCAGGCCGCCGCTGACCACCTCAATTGTGCTGCCGACGCCGCCATCCGGCGCACTGTTGTCCAGCGCCAGTTCCAGACCCAGGGCAAAGCGTTCGGCGGCGTTCTGCAGTTCTCGCACGTTGCCTGGCCAGGTGTGACGTAGCAGCAGCGCCCGGTGTCCCGGTTGCAATTCGTGGGGTGGCAAACCGTGGCGGGCGCTGGCTTCATCAGCAAAATGCTGGAACAGCATCAGCGCATCTTCACCCCGCTCGCGCAGCGGCGGAATGCGCAGCGGCGCGACGTTCAGGCGGTAATACAAGTCGGCACGGAAGCGGCCCTTATCGGCGGATTGACGCAGGTCTTCCTTGGTCGCAGCGATGATGCGGATGTCCAGCGGGATCAGCTGGTTGCCGCCCAAGCGCTCGACGACCCGCTCTTGCAGCAAGCGCAGCAGTTTCACCTGCACATCCAGGCTCATGCTTTCGATTTCATCGAGGAACAACGTGCCGCCATTGGCAAATTCGAACTTGCCGATGCGACGCTTCTGCGCGCCGGTGAAGGCTCCGGGCTCGTGGCCAAACAGCTCGCTTTCAACCACCGACTCGGCCAAGGCCCCGGCGTTGATCGCCACGAACGGGCCGTTACGCCGACTCGACAGGTCGTGCAGCGCGCGGGCCACCACTTCCTTGCCCGCACCGGTTTCGCCGAGGATCAGCACGTCGGCCTTGGTCGCCGCCAAGGCACCGATCTGTTCACGCAGGCGCAGCATCGGCGCCGATTGCCCGACCAGTCGAGCGCTCAGTTCGTTGCGATCGCTCAGGGCCAGGCGCAGGCTGCGGTTGTCCAGCACCAGCCGACGCAGGTCCAGGGCACGACGTACGCTGTCGAGCAGGGAGTCGCTGGCGAATGGTTTTTCCAGAAAGTCATAGGCCCCGGCGCGCATGGCTTGTACCGCCAGCGGCACATCGCCGTGGCCGGTGATCAGCAGCACCGGCAGCTCCGGGTCCTGGGCGTGGAGTTCGGTCAGCAGTTCGATACCGTCCATGCCCGGCATACGGATGTCGCTGACCACCACGCCCGGCCAGTCACGCTCCAGTTGCCCGGCCAGGCCTTTGGCCTCAGCGAGCGGCAGAATCTTCAGGCCGGCCAGATCCAGGGTCTGGCTCAGGGCTTGGCGCAGGTGGGGATCGTCGTCGATCAACACGACCTGGATGCGGTTGTCGATGGTCATGCACTTCGGTCCTCGGACGGTTGCAGGCTCACGCCCGGTGCGCCTGCGCGCAGCTTCAGGGTAATCAGGGCGCCGCCTTCCTTGTGGTTGGAGAACGACAGTTCACCACCAAAGGCGCGCATCAGGGTGTCGCAAATCGCCAGCCCCAAGCCAAGCCCCTGAGTGCGGGTCTTGGTGGTGTAGAAGGGCTCGCCGGCACGACCCAGCGCTTCCAGGCAGAACCCGGGGCCGTTGTCGCGAATGTACAGATTGACGCCGTCGGCGGTGGACTCGGCACTCAACCAGAGTTTACGCGGCGGGCCTTTTTCCGTCAGGGCGTCGAGGGCATTGGCCAGCAGATTGCCGAGTACCTGGCGCAGGCGCGTTTCCCCGGCCTCGACCCATAGGGTGGCAGCCGGCAGGTCACGGATCAGCTCGACTTCCATGCTGCGCCGACGCTTGGCCAATAATGCCAGCGCGTCGTCCAGTGCCGGTTGCAGGGCCACGCTTTCCGGGGCGTGACGATCACGCCGGGCGAAGGCGCGCAGGTGAGCGATGATCGAGGCCATGCGCCCGGTCAATTCGCTGATCAGCTTGAGGTTGCCGCGAGCATCCTCGGTGCGCTGATGATCGAGCAGCACTTCGGCGTTTTCCGCGTAGCTGCGGATCGCCGCCAGCGGTTGGTTGAGCTCATGGCTGATGCTCGCCGACATTGTCCCCAACGCCGAGAGCTTGCCGGCCTGCACCAGGTCATCCTGCGCGCGCACCAGTTCCTGCTGAGCGTGTTCGCGCTCCAGCACCTCCTGCTTGAGCCGACGGTTGAGGCCTTCGAGGTCGCTGGTCCGTTCGGCGACCCGGCCCTCCAGTTCGTGGCGGGCCTTGCCTTCGAAGGCGATCCGCTCCAGGTAATGGCGTCGGCGCTGCATCATCAAGCCCAGCAGCAGCATCAATACCAGCAGCGTTGCGCCGCCGATGGCCACGACGGTGCGTACCGGACGATCGATCAGGGTGCGCGGCGCAAGGATACTGACGCTCCAACCGGTTTCTTCGATCTGTTGCGTTTGAGTCAGCCAGGCGTTGGCGTCCAGATTCAACGGCTTGGGATCGCGGGTCGGGTAGGGTTGAATCGCGGTGATGGCCTCGCGCTCTGCCTCGCTCAATGGGCGTGTCGAGCGGAAACGCCACTCGGGCCGCGACGTGAGGATGACCACGCCATTGTGGTCGGTGACCAACAGTTGTTCCGGGGTTTTGCCCCAGAGGCTTTCTGTGTGGTCGAGGTCGACCTTGACCACCAGCACGCCGATGATTTTTTCGCGATCACGTATCGCCGCCGCGAAGAAGTAACCGCGCTTGGCCGAGGTGGTGCCCAGGCCGAAGAAGCGTCCCAGACGCCCAGCCATGGCTTCACTGAAATAAGGACGAAAAGCGAAATTGCGGCCAACGAAACTGTCGTGTTTGTCCCAATTGGAGGCCGCCAGCGTCTTGCCGGTGGTGTCCATCAGGTACATGACTTCGGCGCCGGTCTGGGCACTGATGTTTTTCAGCAGGCGATTGGCATTGCCCTGAATCACGCCCTCGTCGGGTGCAGCCAATGTCGCACGCAGAGCAGGCAGCTCGCCGAGAATCTGCGGCAACACTTCATACCGATGCAGAGTGCCCAGCAGGTTGGCGACGTAGAGGTCGAGGGTCTGACGGTTCTGTCCGGCCAGTTCGCTGCGGTAGTAACGCTCGGCCAAATGCTCCAGCGGCCAAAGCAAGGGTGCCAGGCACAACGCGAGTAGCGCCAGGCTGCGCCAGCGGGGTCTGCGGGGGAGAGTGGGTGTCATGAGCATCAAGCGCCTATGGGTATGGACGCATTATGCCTAGGCTTGCGGGCGCAGTCTGCGCACCAGGGATCAAGTGCGCGCTGGCGGTGAAAATTCACACAGGAATTCAGGAAAAGACTTCAGCGTCCTTGAAGAACGCGGCGGACTGATCCTTGGCGGACAGTTTCGGTGCTTCGTCCAGCTGCCAGTCGATGCCCAGGTCCGGATCGTCCCAGCGAATGCTGCGCTCGGCCGACGGAGTGTAGTAGTCGGTGGTTTTGTAGAGGAACTCGGCGAAATCGCTCAGTACCACGAAACCATGGGCAAAACCTTCAGGTACCCAGAGTTGGCGATGGTTGTCGGCGGACAGGCGTACCGCCACCCATTTGCCGAAATGCGGCGAGCTGCGGCGAATATCCACCGCCACGTCCAACACCTCACCGGCGGTGACGCGGACCAGTTTGCCCTGAGTGTTCTCCAACTGGTAATGCAAACCGCGCAGTACACCTTTTTGCGAGCGGGAATGGTTGTCCTGAACGAATTGGGTGTTCAGGCCGGTTGCCTCTTCGAAAGCCTTGGCGTTGAAGCTCTCGTAGAAGAAGCCGCGCTCGTCACCAAAAACCTTGGGTTCGATGATCAGAACACCGGGCAGGTCGGTGGTGACTACATTCATGGTGTTTCTCCGGCAATAGGCGTGATGGTCGACATTCTTACGCAAAGTGGCGGCGGGTGCGAGTGGGGGAGTACCTGGAAGGGCAAATTCATCGAGGGGACACCGGCTAGCTGAACAGTTGCGGATTCTCTTCCCAGAATATTTTGAAGGTTTTGTATTTTCAGCACCCCTCCTCGGAACCATCGTCGGTTTTGTCCACTTCTCCGAAGTACCAGTGTTCGGACTCAAACTTTTGGCCGTCTTCATCCTCATGAACGAAGTGAAACCCTGCCTCATTCATCCCTTTCGGCAGTACAAGGCCCCACTCGGTGGCAAGGCTTCTGTCGGTGATTCGGATTTGGCGGAAATGACTGTAGTTGAACGGCAGGGTATGAACACGTAGCGACTCATGTCGGTTGACTGGTCTTCTTTACCATTGCTCACGATAAGAAAACCCAATCTGATAATTGAACGTGCTCAAATCTATTTGGTGTCCGAAATAAGGTTGGAGCGTAGGGAGCCAAGCTTGAGTAACGTCAAACAACCCATTGTTAACGGTTTCCTCTATAGGCAAGCCGAGCGCCTTCATCACCGAGCCGTCCTCCCCCAAGTCGCGGGAATACTCCTTACCTTTTTCGATGTCGGTAGCCTCATCGAACCAATGAAGTCTAATTCGTAGTCCCATTGTTGCCTCACAAATATTTTTTGATATTTCGACGCTTGTCCGCTGGCTTCAACTGATTACCGGTCAGGTGGCAGAACGCCCCTAAATGACTTCCGTCGCTGACTAGATATTTTTCAAGTTCGCCGTGACAGTAGTCCCACTCGTAAAACTTACGACCCTTGCTATCGATCCATCTGTCTCGTACTCCACCGCCTCCTTGTCGCGGTGTTTTTCCACGGACCTGACGCAACCCCGCAATACCTTTGATCTCTTCTGTTTGTGGCGCGTCGATGTAATCGTGATCAGGATTGAGGAGTCTCTTCCTGGTATTTATCACCACATACAGCGGCCGCACCCCTGAATCCAGGGGAAAAACCAGAATGAAATCCTGATACTCCGGCGGATAAATCGGGTTAACCAGAATATCGCGACTTGCCTGTGTAGGAGGGTAAACCCAGATCGTTGGCGCTTGAGGTGCAGCCTCCAGTGCGGGGATGCCGAGAGTTTGGCCAGGGTCTACGGCCGGGGTCCAAATCAACTCCAGGCCTTCACCGAATTCGGCTACCTGCTGGCTGCCTCGGTCTTGAAACTGGATGACCGGAACCCTCTGCCAATCGGCGTTTTTTCCAGTGTAAAAGGCGTAACCCTTAAGAGAGCCGTCGGCCTGCTGTTCGACGTTCAGCCGCACACGTGAGTTGGCTTGTTTGAGGCTGCGCAGTTGTTCATCGGTGTACAGCGCGCTATCCGCCAGCTCACCAGGCCAGAGCAGCGCGACTAAACCGGTCAGAAAACCAGAGGCGATAGTCCCGCCGGCAACTGCGGCACTGCTTACGGCCGGGCCAGCCAAGGCAAGACCACTCAATCCGATCGGCAAGGCATTGCCGCTGATTTTCTTCAGAGGAATGGCGCCAGAGCTATCGGCGTGACGCCCGCCTAGAAGCGCAAAGTTTCCATAATCCTTCAACGCGTCCAGCGGAACAAAGCCCGATGGGTTCGTGTAGTTGATGATCCCGTCCGGCAATTTGCAGGATTTGGCGAACACGCAACCCATGGGTGTTACTGGCTCAGGAGTCGTGGACCGAGGTTCGGGAAAATCGGCAATGGGTTGGTATTCGTTTACGGATGGCGGCGGACGCAAGATACGGCGACGCAACTGCTCCTTGTAAGTCAGCGGGTATGAGCGTTCTGGCATGTATGGCGGATTTCCCTATTGAGGGGAATCAGCTTATGGGCTTGGTTGACCCCCGGACATTCCTGCCGGTCGATGCACTGCGTAGGAAAGTTCATCTGAATAGTCGCTGACCGGAAACCATCCCCAATGCCGACCCTTAGACGGGTATAAGAGGGTTGCGTATCGCCCCAAGCAATGGCGATATAAGCGCCTAATAAAATTTCAGGGGTCGTTGTATGCCGCTCGCCACGTTGATTCACCGCGCCAGTCTGCCCAGCCCGCAAGTGTCTGCGACGCAAGCGCTTGAGCTGTTGAAAGAGCATTACGGGTTGAGCGGGCGGTTGCAGGCTCTTGGGAGCCAGCAGGATCTCAATTTCCGCGTCGACAGCGAGCAGGGGCGTTTTGTCCTGAAAATCTGCCGTGGTGACTATTCGGCGCTGGAGCTGCAAGCCCAACACGCAGCGCTCAAGCATCTGGCTGAACATTCCGGCGTGCCGGTGCCGGGAGTGATTTCTGCCAAAAATGGCGCAGACTTGCTCTCACTTGAGGTTGGGGGCCAAGCAGTGCACGTGCGCCTGCTTGATTACATCGACGGCCAATCCCTGACGCACCTCGATCACCTAAGCCGTTCAGTGGTCGCCGGTTTTGGTCGGCTCTGCGGCGAAATGGACCTGGCGCTGGCCGGTTTCAATCACCCGGGCCTTGAGCGCACCCTGCAATGGGACGCTCGCCACGCCAACGCGTTAATCGCTCATTTGCTGCCGGTGATCCAGGATGACCCGCAGCGAAAGCTGATCGCCGAAGCCGCTGAACAGGCCGAGCGCCATTTGCAGCCCTTGGTGGACAAGCTGCCGGTGCAGGCGATTCACATGGACATCACCGACGACAATGTAGTCTGGCAGCGAGATTCACAGCGCCAATGGCAGTTGCAGGGCGTGATCGATTTCGGCGATCTGGTCCGTACCTGGCGGATCACCGATCTGTCGGTGACCTGCGCCGCGCTGCTGCACCATGCCGATGGCGATCCGTTCTACATTTTGCCGGCGGTTCGGGCCTATCACGCGGTCAATCCGTTGCAGCATGAAGAGTTGCTGGCGCTCTGGCCGCTGATCGTTGTGCGTTCGGCGGTGCTGGTGCTGAGTGGCGAGCAGCAGGTCAGCATTGATCCGGGCAATGAGTACAGTCGCGACAACCTGACCCATGAGTGGGAAATTTTCCGTGTTGCCACGTCCGTGCCGTTGGCGTTGATGGAGGCGGCGATTCTTACAGCAGTCGGTCAAAGCCTGCCGAGCATCGGCAGTGAAGACTTCGCGCCATTGTTGCCGAGTCTGGTGGGGCGTGAGTTTGCGTTGATCGATCTGGGCGTGCTCAGTCCGCATTTCGAGGCGGGTAACTGGGAGCAGCAAGGGATCGATCTGCGTCTGCTGACTGAGGCCGCCGCGGCTCACGGTCTGGCGGCCAGTCGATATGGCCAGTATCGTTTGTCCCGCACGCGGCCGGACTGTGCCAGCGAACCGGATACTTTCCCGTTACACGTTGCGTTGCGAGTGCCCGATGGCACGACGGTCGAAGCGCCGTTCGCCGGGGTTATCCATATCGAAGGGGAGAACTTGCTGCAACTGGACGGCCCGGAGCTCAGCGTCCGATTGTGGGGTGTGACCCCCTCGGTGCGCAGTAGCGCGGCGCTGGTCAAAGGCCAGGTGCTGGGTTCGGTCAGCGGGCCGTTGATCGTGCAGTTGTGCCGAAGTGCTCAGCTCGACGCGCCGTTGTTTTGTACGCCATCGCGCGCCGCAGCCTGGCAGGCGTTATGTCCTTCACCTGCCGTGTTGCTGGGCCTGGCCTGTGATGCGCAAGAAGAGCTCGACCCGCAGACATTGCTCGCCCGCCGTGATGCGAGTTTCGCTCGCTCCCAGAAGCACTATTACGTCGACCCGCCGCGCATCGAGCGAGGCTGGCGCAATCACCTGATCGACATGCAGGGCCGTTCTTACCTCGACATGCTCAACAACGTCGCGGTCCTGGGTCATGGCCATCCGCGCATGGCTGCTGTCGCCAGCCGGCAGTGGTCGTTGCTCAACACCAACTCGCGTTTTCACTACGCGGCGATTGCCGAATTTTCCGAGCGTTTGTTGAAGCTGGCACCGGACAACATGGATCGCGTATTCCTGGTCAACAGCGGCACCGAGGCCAATGATCTGGCGATCCGTCTGGCTTGGGCTTATAGCGGCGGTCGCGACATGCTTAGCGTGCTGGAGGCGTATCACGGTTGGTCAGTCGCGGCGGACGCGGTCTCGACTTCGATTGCCGACAACCCCAAGGCCTTGAGCAGCCGTCCGGACTGGGTGCATCCAGTGACCGCGCCGAACACCTATCGCGGTGAATTTCGTGGCGTCGACAGCGCACCGGACTACGTGCGTAGCGTCGAGCACAACCTGGCGAAAATCGCCGAGCAGAAACGCCAGTTAGCCGGTTTTATCTGTGAGCCGGTGTACGGCAATGCCGGCGGTATCTCGTTGCCGCCGGGTTATTTGAAGCAGGTCTATGCGCTGGTCCGCGCTCAGGGCGGGGTGTGCATCGCCGATGAAGTGCAAGTCGGTTACGGCCGCATGGGCAAATTCTTCTGGGGTTTCGAAGAGCAGGGCGTAGTGCCGGACATCATCACCATGGCCAAAGGCATGGGTAACGGCCAGCCGTTGGGCGCTGTCATTACCCGACGGGAAATTGCCGAAGCGCTGGAGGCCGAGGGCTACTTCTTTTCGTCGGCCGGTGGCAGCCCGGTGAGCTGCCAGATCGGCATGGCGGTGCTGGATGTGATGGAAGAAGAGAAACTCTGGGAGAACGCCCAGGTCGTGGGTGGGTATTTCAAAGAACGTCTTGAAGCGTTGATTGACCAGCATCCGTTGGTGGGAGCGGTGCATGGTTCCGGCTTCTATCTGGGTGTGGAGTTGATCCGCAATCGAGAAACCCTCGAGCCCGCAACCGAAGAAACCACGGCATTGTGCGATCGCCTTCGTGAGTTGGGGATCTTCATGCAGCCGACGGGTGATTACCTGAACATCCTCAAGATCAAGCCGCCGATGGTTACGTCGCGTCAGAGCGTAGATTTCTTTGTCGACATGCTGTCGAAGGTGTTGGACGAAGGGTTGTAAGACTTGAGATCGCTTTCGCGGGCAAGCCTCGCTCCTACGGGTCCGTGTCGTGCGCATATTCTGCGAACGACATAAATCCGTAGGAGCGAGCGGTGCGGCGATCCGACTTGCCCGCGAAGGCGTCATAAAGGCATGCATAAATCTCGATTGTTATCGGGTTTAAGTGAGAAATTTTCGACAGAAAGAATATTTATTGCTTTAAAAGCCGATTTTTATCGGCTATAAAGTCGCCACTGCCACGGTGTGGATGAACCACGCCCGGTGCTGCCTCTTTCTGTCATCGGTCGATGCCACCCTCGACCCTCAGCACTTGCCCAGGAGATGATTCATGAGTCGTATCGTTACCGTCGCCGCTACCCAGATGGCCTGTTCCTGGGACCTTGAAGCCAACATCGAGACCGCTGAAAAGCGGGTCCGTGAGGCTGCGGCGAAAGGCGCGCAAATCATCCTGATCCAGGAGCTGTTCGAGGCGCCGTACTTCTGCCAGAAACCGAACCCTGACTACCTGCAGCTGGCCACGACGGTCGAAGACAACGTCGCCATCAAGCATTTCCAGAAGGTCGCCAAAGAATTGCAGGTTGTTCTGCCAATCAGCTTCTACGAGCTGGCCGGCCGCGCACGTTTCAACAGCATCGCGATCATCGATGCCGACGGCAGCAACCTCGGGATTTATCGTAAAAGCCATATCCCGGATGGCCCTGGCTACCACGAAAAGTACTACTTCAACCCGGGCGATACCGGTTTCAAAGTCTGGAATACCCGTTACGCGAAAATCGGCGTGGGCATCTGCTGGGATCAGTGGTTCCCTGAGTGCGCCCGCAGCATGGCGCTGCAAGGCGCGGAAATCCTGTTCTACCCGACCGCCATCGGCAGCGAGCCACACGACAAGACCATTTCGTCCCGCGATCATTGGCAGCGCGTGCAACAAGGCCATGCCGGCGCCAACCTGATGCCGCTGATTGCCAGCAACCGCATCGGCAACGAAGAGCAGGACGGCTACGACATTACCTTCTACGGCTCGTCGTTCATCGCCAACCAGTTTGGCGAGAAAGTCCAAGAGCTGAATGAAACAGAAGAAGGCATTCTGGTTCACAGTTTCGACCTCGATGAGCTGGAGCACATCCGTAGCGCATGGGGCTCATTCCGTGACCGTCGCCCGAACCTGTACGGCGCGATCAAAACCCTCGACGGTTCCCTGGAGTCCTGAACCATGACCACTTTGAACAGCACCCCTCGCACCGACGGCTTTTACATGCCCGCCGAATGGGCACCACAGACCCAGACCTGGATGGTCTGGCCCGAGCGCCCGGACAACTGGCGCCTGGGCGGCAAACCGGCGCAAGCCGCGCATGTGGCGGTGGCCAAGGCCATTGCGCGTTTCGAACCGGTGACCGTGGCAGTTTCCGCCGGCCAGTACGAAAATGCTCGCGCCCGTCTCGACGTGCCGAATATTCGTGTGGTGGAGATGTCCAGCGATGACGCCTGGGTTCGGGATACTGGCCCGACGTTCGTCATCAACAATCGCGGCGAAGTCCGTGGTGTGGATTGGGACTTCAATGCTTGGGGCGGTTTTGACGGTGGTCTGTATTCGCCGTGGAACCGTGACTCGCAGGTGGCGGGCAAGATCCTCGAAATCGAGCGCAGCCCGCGCTATCGCACCGAAGGTTTTGTGCTCGAAGGCGGCTCGATCCATGTTGATGGCGAAGGCACCCTGATCACTACCGAAGAATGCTTGCTCAACCGCAATCGCAACCCGCACATGGACCGTGCGCAAATCGAAGCGGTGCTCAGCGCCAATCTGGCTGTGGATAAGATTATTTGGCTGCCGGACGGTTTGTTCAACGACGAAACCGACGGCCATGTGGATAACTTCTGCTGCTACGTGCGTCCGGGCGAAGTACTGCTGGCCTGGACTGATGACCCGCAGGACCCGAACTACCCGCGCTGTCAGGCGGCAATGAACGTGCTGCAAAACAGCACCGATGCCAAAGGGCGCCCATTCACGGTGCACAAGATGCCGATTCCTGGGCCGCTGTACGCGACCGAAGACGAGTGTGCAGGCGTGGATCCGGTAGATGGTACTCAGGAACGCAATCCGACCGTTCGCCTGGCCGGCTCTTATGTGAACTTCCTGATCGTCAATGGCGGCATCATCGCGCCGAGCTTCGACGATCCGTTGGACGGTCCGGCCAAAGAGATTTTGCAGGCTTTGTTCCCGCAGCACGAAGTGGTCATGGTGCCGGGTCGCGAACTGTTACTGGGGGGCGGTAACATCCACTGCCTTACCCAACAACAGCCCGCGCCGCACAAGGAGTGAGTGAGGTTGTAACAGCCTGAGTTGATTGAAGAATCGATTGAGCAACGATTTAGCCTTGTTATTTCACACAAAGCCCGCAGCCCGTCAGGACCGCGGGCTTTTTTGTATCCACTTGTCGACACTTCGAAAACATTGGCACAGCTCTTGTATCTTCGTTGGCGCAACATGGGGAGGGAGAGAACTTCGATGTTCTGTCATAAACCTTGGATAAGTTAGCCGCTCACAAACCAGGAGAGAGCGCTGAGATGAACGCCGAAATGAACGTCGTGAGCGAGCACGCAATGCATCCCCTGGCAGTTAACAGCGAATCGCTCCAGGTCTTGGCGCAGTGGTTGAAGTCCAATGGAACGCGTCAGATCAGGGAACCTGATCCGCGCCGGATGATGATCGAGCGCTACCCCGCTGGTTTATTCAGCGAGGCGGAACTGGAAGCACTGTGGGATGTGATGGAAGGATAAGAAGAAAAACAACGGATTGATAAAAGCGCTGCCGGGAAGGCGGCGCTTTTTTATGGGCGAAGGTTTTTATGATTGATCGTTCCCACGCTCTGCGTGGGAATGCCTCACCGGACGCTCCGCGTCCATAGGGACGCAGAGCGTCCCTGGCTGCATTCCCACGCAGAGCGTGGGAACGAGCATCTTTCTCTTAAAAACTGTAAGTACCGGTCACGACCAGGCTTCGTGGTGCGCCCGGCTGGATCTGCGCCGCGCTGGTGGCTGACGAGTAATACTCGCGATCGGTGATGTTGTTCAGTGCCGCCCGCAAATCCCAATCCTTGTGCCGGAACCCGGCCAACGCATCCCAACGGCCATAACCTGGCAACACGGTGGTGTTGAGGTTGTCGGCGTAGCGCTGACCCACCAGGGTCAAACCGGTTTCGGCGTACCAGCCCATTTCCGGTTTCCAGGTCAGGAACAGGCTGCCGTTGTGCTTGGCCACGTTGCTGATGCGTTTGCCTTCGAAGCCGTTGTTGTCCTTCTCGACTTTTGCGTCCTGCACGCCGACACCACCGCGCACGTACCAGTTGCCAGCGATCTTGCCGGTGCCGGTCAGCTCGATCCCGCGGGAGCGTTGCAGGCCGGTGAGCAAGGTCATGGTCGGATTGTTCGGGTCGCTGGTGCGACGGTTGGAGAGTTCCAGCTCGTAGATCGCCAGCGTAGTGCTCAGGCGATCGTCGAGCCAGTCGCTCTTCACGCCGATTTCCTTCTGCTTGGTCAGCTCGGGACTCAGGTCGTTGCTGTTGCCGGCCGCGCCTGGCGTGATGCCGATCAAGCCGCCACCGACCGGGGAAAAGGTCTTGGTCCAGGAGGCGTAGAAGGAGTGATTGTGCAGCGGCGTCCAGACCACGCCTACGCGCGGGCTGGTGCTGTGGCTGTCGCGATCTTCGGAAATGTCCCGCAGCTTGTTGGTCGATTCGATATCAAAGGTGTCGTAACGCAAACCGGCGAGCAGTTGCCATTGATCGTTCAGGCGCAGCTGATCCTGAACGTACACCGCACGGCTTTCGACTTCGGTGTGGGTGCTGCTAGACACCTGCATGCGCCCGGTATGGCGCAAGTCGCGATTGGGGTTGTACAGATCCAGCGCCGGTACCGGCGAACTACCACGCCCGGAGGTTGCTGCGTTATATAAAGTAGGATCGCGACGCTGGCTGCCGATCTCGATACCGGTCAGCAGGCGATGCTCCAGGCCGAACATGTCGAACCCGCCTTCCAGTTCGACGTTGTTATAGACGTTGCGGGTGGTCAGGTCCTGCTGCCAGTGCTGGCGCGTGACCTTGTTGGTCGCCGGTGTGTAGCCGGTCAGGTAGGTGTTGTCGAAATCGCTGTCGAGCTTGAATACACCCAGGGTATGGCGCAGCTGCCAGTTGTCGCTGAGTTCATAGCTGAGTTTCGAGCGCAGGGATTGCGACTTGTCGTCGATGAAATCGTGCTCGCTGCCGTAGGTCGTATCCCTTCCTACGTCTGCCGGGCGCCCGTTGACACCGGGGATGCCGCGATCCGGCGTACGGTTGTAACGGCTGTATTCGTACTGCACCAACCAGTTCAGGTCGGGCGTCAGTTGCCAGCTCATCGACGGCGCGAACAGTTGGCGATTGCCGCTGACGCCATCGCGAAAACTGTTCTGGTCCATGTTACCCATGTTCAGACGCAGGCTGATGTTCTCGCTTGGATCGGTGCTGAGGTCGGCATACAGGCTGCGCAGATCATCGCTGCCGCCTTGGGCCTCAATGGTCGAGCGGCGGCCGAACTCCGGCAGTTTGCTGACCCGGTTGACGATCCCGCCCTGGCTGCCACGGCCATACAACACCGCCGCCGGGCCTTTGAGGACTTCGATGCGTTCGATGTTGTGCAAGTCGCGCACGTACTGGCTGTCATCACGGATGCCATCGAGGTAGAAGTCGTTGCTGGCGTCGAAACCACGGATGCGCAGGCTGTCGAAGCGGGTGTCGGCACCGCTGCTGACGTTGGGCATGCCGCTCAGTGCCGTGCCCAGATCGTTGGTGCCGTAATCCACGACGTTCGCGGTTTTCACCAAATCGATGGCCTGCGGCACGTAACGCACCGGTGTAGCCGTGCGGGTCGCAGTGCTGGTTTCCTTTACGCGTGGATCGTCAACTTGCGCTTCGGCGCTGATCGAGGTTTCGGGTAAAACGGTCGTGGCGGCGCAGGTAAAACCGGCAGACAGGAAAGCAGAAAGCCCAAGGGTGATGGGCGTAAGGCGGGAGGGGGCAGGCATCTGAAGCGCATCCGGAAGGGTAGAAAAATTCGAGGGCGCGAATGGTAATGCTTGCTATTTACTTTCGTTAACTATTCTCGAACGGCTGCCTTGTTTGATTGTTTCAAGTTATGTCGTGATTGGTACAAAGGTGCAACGGGGTCATTCGACCGATTCATGAAACAGACTGAAAGCCATTCCAGCGTTTTTCCGAAACTGTCTGGGGATTAATCTGCCGGCATTGAGTTTTCCTACTTTGTTGCCGGAGTCTTCCCATGATCCTTCACTACATTTACGACCCGTTGTGCGGTTGGTGCTACGGCGCCAAACCATTGGTGCAAGCCGCCCAAGCGGTGTTGCCTGTCATCGCCCACGGTGGCGGCATGATGACCGGCGCCAATCGCCAGACCGTCTCGCCACAACTGCGTAACTACGTGATGCCTCACGACCGACGCATCGCCGAGTACACCGGCCAGCCGTTTGGAGAGGCGTATTTTGAGGGTTTGCTGCGCGATGAGACGGCGGTGTTCGATTCCGCGCCGCCGATTGCCGCTGTGCTGGCAGCCGAGCAGATCGCTGGGCGCGGGCTAGTCTTGCTGGGGCGTTTGCAGACGGCTCATTACATGGAGGGTCGACGCATCGCTGACGAAGCCGTTCTGCTGGAACTCGCCACACAGACAGGCCTTGAGCCTGAGGCGTTCCTACAGGCATTTAGTGAAGCCGACACCGAGCGCCATATCAAGGACAGTCGCGCACTCCTGGCTAATGTTGGCGGTCAGGGTTTTCCGACTTTCGCACTGGAACAGGATGGCCAATTCACCTTGGTCGATATCGGCCCCTGGCTCGGCAAGCCG
>NZ_AKJB01000011.1:0-65367 GCF_000282555.1 Pseudomonas sp. GM102
GGCAGCAGCCGCGGCTATTGGGTCCTGCGCCTGACGCCAACGTTTTTCTCCTCACTGACCAAACAGGGCGACGTCGGCATCCGCCCCCAGTGGCTGGTGGAAAACCGCATCAATCATCAAATCATCAGCCGCGATGACGCTCAGCCCTCGGCCAAACCGGCCGTGCTGACAGCCGACGAACTGGCCAACAGCGTGCTGACAATCCCCTTGAGCAGCAGCGATTGGCAACTGCGCGGGCTGTTCGACCGGCAACGGGTGATCGAACAACTGCTGCCGGCGTTCATCGGCAAATGCCTGCTGGGTCTGGCCCTCTCCTTGTTGCCGTTCATCGCTTTGCTGAACATTCGTCGCCGCCAACGCCAATTGCATGAAGGCCGTCGACGCTATCAGGACATTTTCGAAGGCACCGGCGTTGCGCTGTGCGTGCTCGACCTGTCCGGGCTCAAAAGTCTCTTCGACAGGGCTCAACTCAACAGCAGCGAGCAGTTGAAGGCCTGGCTCCAGACACCGGAGCAACGCCAGCAACTGCTGCAGGAACTGCGCATCACCGAGGTCAATCAAGTCGCCCTGCAACTGCTCAATGTCAATTCCTGCGATCAAGCCTGGAAACTGCTGATCGACGGCTGCCCATTGGACTGCACGGCCATCGGCAATCAAGTGCTCGAAGCGGTGCTCCAGCAGCAGAAACAGCTTGAGCTGGAAATCAAACTCCAGGACGCCAATGGCCGCGACCAGCATTTGTGGCTGGTACTGCGTCTGCCGGAAGATCAGGCCGACTACAAAGCGGTGATCCTGAGCATCAGCGACATCACCAGTCGCAAGCTCATCGAATTGTCGCTGCTGGAGCGTGAAGGGTTCTGGTCCGACGTGGTGCGCACCGTGCCGGATCATCTGTATGTGCAGGATGTAATCAGCCAGCGGATGATCTTCAGCAACCATCACCTGGGGCAAACGCTGGGTTACAACCGCACCGAACTGCACCAGATGGGCGAGTATTTCTGGGAAATCCTGTTGCACCCCGAGGATGCCGACTACTACCACCGATCACGCCAGTCCCAACGTCACGCGGGTTACACCCAACTGATGCAATGTCAGCTGCGTTTCCGCCATCGCGATGGCAAATGGCGGCGTTTCGATATTCGCGAACAGGCCCTGGCGCGGGACAAACACGATCAGGTCACCCGCATCATTGGCGTGGCCAAGGACATCACCGAGCAGATCGAGGCCAGCGAGTCCCTGCGCGACAGCGAGCAACGCTACCGGATGCTCGCCGAAAGCATCAGCGACGTGATTTTTTCCACCGACAGCAAGATGGCGCTCAACTACGTCAGCCCCTCGGTGCAAGCCGTACTGGGCTTCGACGCCGACTGGATATTCCAGAACGGCTGGCAATCGACCATCGCCAATCCACAACAACTGACTGGCATCTACAGCCTGATGGACCGGGTCAGCAAAGCGCTGGATAAGCCCGAGCAACTGGCGCTGCTGCGCAGTCAGGTGCAGACCCAGCTGTTTCTGTTCGACTGCCTGCGGGCCGACGGACGCAAGATCCCCATCGAGTTGCGTCTGGTGCTGGTCTGGGACGAGCACGGTGCCTTCGAAGGTGTGCTCGGGGTCGGCCGCGACATCAGCCAGCAACGTCGGGCCGAAAAAGACCTGCGCATGGCGGCCACGGTATTCGAGCACTCGACCTCGGCGATTCTGATCACTGACCCGGCCGGCTACATCGTTCAGGCCAACGAGGCTTTCAGTCGCGTCAGCGGCTATGCAGTGGCCCAGGTCCTCGACCAGTTGCCGAATATGCTCACCGTCGATGAGCAGCAGGAAGCCCATCTGCGCTATGTGCTCAAGCAATTGCATCAGCACAGCACCTGGGAAGGCGAAGTCTGGCTCAAACGACGCAATGGCGAGCATTACCCGGCCTGGGTCGGGATTACCGCGGTACTCGACGATGAAGGCGACCTGGCCAGCTACGTGTGTTTCTTCAGCGACATCAGCGAGCGCAAGGCCAGTGAACAACGGATTCACCGGCTCGCCTATTACGACGCCCTGACTCACCTGCCCAACCGCACGCTGTTCCAGGATCGCCTGCACACCGCGTTGCAATCGGCTGAACGGCAGAAGTCCTGGGTGGTGCTGATGTTCCTCGACCTGGACCGTTTCAAGCCGATCAACGACTCCCTGGGCCACGCCGCCGGCGACCGTATGCTCAAGGAAATGGCCACGCGCCTGCTTGGTTGCGTCGACGATGACGACACCGTGGCACGCATGGGGGGTGATGAGTTCACTTTGCTGCTGCAACCGCGGGTCAACCGGGAGATCGCGTTGAACCGGGCGATTCACGTGGCCGAACAGATCCTCGCCAGCCTGGTGAAACCGTTCGTGCTGGAAGGCCGCGAGTTTTTTGTCACTGCCAGTATCGGTATCGCCCTGAGCCCTCAGGACGGCAGCGAACTCAGTCAGCTGATGAAGAACGCCGACACGGCGATGTACCACGCCAAGGAACGCGGTAAAAACAACTTCCAGTTCTATCAGGCCGACATGAACGCCAGCGCCCTGGAGCGTCTGGAGCTGGAAAGCGACTTGCGTCATGCCCTGGAACAAAACGAATTCGTGCTGTACTACCAGCCGCAATTCAGCGGTGACGGCAAGCGTCTGACCGGTGCCGAAGCCCTGCTGCGCTGGCGCCACCCACGTCGCGGTCTGGTGCCGCCGGGGGATTTCATTCCGGTGCTCGAAGAGCTCGGGTTGGTGGTGGATGTCGGCGACTGGGTGATCAGCGAAGCCTGCCGTCAGCTCAAGACCTGGCATCAGGCCAAGGTGCGGGTGCCGAAGGTGTCGGTGAACATTTCTGCCCGGCAATTCTCCGATGGGCAGCTCGGCACCCGGATCGCCACCATCCTCAAGGAAACCGGCCTGCCGCCGGCGTGCCTGGAGCTGGAGTTGACTGAAAGTATTCTGATGCGCGAAGTCAGCGAGGCGATGCAGATCCTCGCCGGGTTGAAAAACCTCGGCCTGAGTATCGCAGTCGATGACTTCGGCACCGGCTATTCATCGCTCAACTACCTCAAGCAATTCCCGATCGACGTGCTGAAAATCGACCGCACTTTCGTCGATGGCCTGCCCTCGGGGGAACAGGATGCACAAATTGCCCGGGCGATCATTGCCATGGCCCACAGCCTCAATCTGGCGGTGATCGCCGAAGGCGTGGAAACCCACGAGCAGCTCGACTTCCTGCGTGAGCATGGTTGCGATGAGGTTCAGGGGTATCTGTTTGGCCGGCCGATGCCGGCGAGTCGGTTTGAGGCGCAGTTCAGCAATGATGCGTTGTTCATGTTTGATTGAGATTCAGCAGCGCCTGTCGTGACGCCTTCGCGAGCAAGCCTCGCTCCTACAGACGGTGCTATCCGTAGGAGCGAGGCTTGCCCGCGAAGAGGCCCGCACAAACACCGCAAATCCGGCGCATGAACACCACTTGTCTGCGACATGATGTCCTTTCATATGCCATCTAAAACCCATTGGGTTAGAATGCCCCCCTTTTCTGCCCCGATCCTTGAGGACCGCCATGTTCAGCCGTGATTTGACTATTGCCAAGTACGACGCCGACCTTTTTGCCGCCATGGAGCAAGAAGCTCAGCGCCAGGAAGAACACATTGAGCTGATCGCTTCGGAAAACTACACCAGCCCTGCGGTGATGGAAGCTCAAGGCTCGGTACTGACCAACAAGTACGCCGAAGGTTATCCGGGCAAGCGCTACTACGGCGGTTGCGAGTTCGTCGACGTGGTTGAGCAACTGGCCATCGACCGTGCCAAAGAACTGTTCGGCGCCGATTACGCCAACGTTCAGCCACACGCCGGTTCCCAAGCCAACAGCGCCGTTTACCTGGCCCTGCTGCAAGCGGGCGACACCATTCTGGGCATGAGCCTGGCCCACGGCGGTCACCTGACCCACGGTGCCAGCGTTTCGTCCTCCGGCAAGCTGTACAACGCTGTTCAGTACGGCATCGATGCCAACGGCCTGATCGACTACGACGAAGTCGAGCGCCTGGCGGTCGAGCACAAGCCAAAAATGATCGTGGCCGGTTTCTCTGCCTACTCGCAGATCCTCGACTTCCCGCGTTTCCGCGAAATCGCTGACAAAGTCGGTGCCTACCTGTTCGTCGACATGGCTCATGTGGCCGGTCTGGTCGCCGCTGGCGTCTACCCGAACCCGGTTCCATTCGCTGACGTCGTGACCACCACCACGCACAAGACCCTGCGCGGTCCACGTGGCGGCCTGATCCTGGCTCGCGCCAACGCCGATATCGAAAAGAAGCTCAACTCCGCGGTATTCCCGGGCGCCCAGGGTGGCCCGCTGGAGCACGTGATCGCTGCCAAGGCGATCTGCTTCAAGGAAGCGCTGCAACCTGAGTTCAAGGCCTACCAGCAACAAGTGGTGAAAAACGCCCAGGCCATGGCCGGCGTGTTCATCGAGCGCGGTTTCGACGTGGTGTCGGGCGGTACTCAGAACCACCTGTTCCTGCTGTCGCTGATCAAGCAGGAAATCTCCGGTAAAGACGCCGACGCCGCACTGGGCAAAGCGTTCATCACCGTGAACAAGAACTCGGTACCGAACGATCCACGCTCCCCGTTCGTCACCTCCGGTCTGCGTTTCGGTACTCCGGCTGTGACCACTCGCGGCTTCAAGGAAGCAGAGTGCAAAGAGCTGGCCGGCTGGATCTGCGACATCCTGGCAGATCTTTCCAACGAAGCGGTGATCGACGCCGTTCGTGAGAAGGTCAAGGCCATCTGCAAGAAGCTGCCGGTATACGGCGCTTAATTGCCCCGCTAAACCGCAGTAGTGAAAAAACCGGTCAGTGATGGCCGGTTTTTTTTCGTCTGCCAGAAAGATCAAAAGATCGCAGCCTTCGGCAGCTCCTACGCGGCTTTAGCCACTGGTCAGACCGGTCATGCCAATTTTTCTATTTCCACTTGTAATCCTGAAAAAACCCAGCGTAGACTGCGCCTGCACTGGACATACCGGTAAGACCACAATAATTAAGTCCTGAATCTGATGTGCATCGCGCACGGCAGCCAGGACACCGACCAGGATTCCTCCCATGCTCAGATGGTGCTCGCGTTCAATCTTCCTTCAAGTGGTTCTCGGACTGGTGCTCGGCATCGTCTGCGGGCTGACCCTTCCCGAATACTCCGCCCAACTCAAACCTCTCGGCGACGGTTTCATCAAACTGATCAAGATGCTCATTGGTCTGATCGTGTTCTGCGTGGTGGTCAGCGGCATCAGCGGTGCCGGCGACCTGAAGAAGGTCGGACGCATCGGCCTCAAATCGGTGATCTACTTCGAAATACTGACCACCATCGCCTTGGTGATCGGCCTGGTGTTCGCCTTCACGACCGGCATTGGCAGCGGCGCGAACATTCATCTGGAGCAGCTCTCCGCCGCCGACATGGGCGACATCGCCCAGCGCGGTCAGCACATGCAAACCACCTCCCAGTTCCTGATGAACCTGATCCCGACCTCGGTAATCGGCGCCTTCGCGGAAAACAACATTCTGCAAGTCCTGCTGTTTTCGGTGCTGTTCGGCAGCGCGCTGAACCTGGTGGGCGAAGCAGCGTCGGGTATTTCCCGGCTGATTAATGAGCTGAGCCACGTGATCTTCCGCATCATGGGCATGATCGTGCGTCTGGCGCCGATCGGCGTGTTCGGCGCCATCGCTTTCACCACCAGTAAATATGGCCTGGATTCGCTGCAGCACCTGGGCAGCCTGGTCGGTCTTTTCTACATGACCTGTGTAGCGTTCGTGGCATTGATTCTCGGCCTGGTGATGCGCCTTTCAGGCCTGAAGATGTGGCCGTTGCTCAAGTACCTGCGTGAAGAACTGATGATCGTCATGGGCACCGCTTCTTCCGACGCCGTGCTGCCACAAATCATGCGCAAGCTTGAGCATCTGGGCATCGGCAGCTCCACGGTCGGGCTGGTGATTCCGACCGGGTACTCGTTCAACCTTGATGGCTTTTCGATCTACCTGACCCTGGCCATTGTGTTCATCGCCAATGCCACCGGCACGCCGCTGGCCATGACCGATCTGCTGACGATTCTGCTGGTGTCGCTGATCACCTCCAAGGGTGCCCACGGGATTCCCGGCTCGGCGCTGGTGATTCTCGCCGCAACCCTGACTGCAATCCCTGCGATTCCGGTAGTGGGTCTGGTGCTGGTGCTGGCGGTGGACTGGTTCATGGGCATCGGCCGGGCGCTGACCAACCTGATCGGCAATTGCGTCGCCACGGTGGCCATCGCCCGTTGGGAAAAGGACATCGATATCCAACGGGCGAACAAAGTGCTTTCCGGTCAGGTGGGTTATACCTTCCAGCCCAGGAAACCGATTGCACCGGCCCATCAGCAGGAATTTTGAATAATCGACGTGCCTGCCCGAGGGCGGGCACGATCATCAATCGTTATAGATGCTCCTGGAGCGAACCGTGATTACCTCGTCAACCGTTGTAAATTCAGTCGTAGAAAAACTTCGGGCCGCGCTGGCCCGCGGTCAGTGGCGTTCCGGCGAAATGCTGCCGGGCCAGCGTGAACTGGCCGAACAACTGGGCATCAGTCGCCCGAGCCTGCGTGAAGCGGTGATCGTGCTGGAAACCCTTGGCCTGGTGCGCTCCATGCCAGGCAAAGGCGTAGTGGTGCTGGAGGCCAATCTCAACGACAGTCAAAGCCACGATAGCGCGGTAGCCGGGGCCAGCCTGGAAGACGTGCTGCAACTGCGTTACACCCTCGAACCGTTCATCGTCGGCCTGGTGGCGCAGTCCATCAGCAGCAAGGAAGTCGGGCAACTGCGCCTGACCCTGATGGACATGCGCGAAGCCCTTGAGGCCAACGACAGCGAAGCCGGCGTGAACGCCTACATTGCGTTCCATGAGGAGCTGTTCACCCTGACCTCAAACCCGATTTTCCAGAGCGTGGTGCAACAAACCAGCAATGCCCTCAAGCAAAGCGCCGACGTGCTGCGCAATTCGCCGGAACATCTGGCTGAACGCCTTGAAGAAAACGAAGCCGTCGTGCGTGCCATCCGCAGTAAGAACAGCGCCCAGGCCAGCGCCGAGATGCGCCGGCACATCCTTCGGGAAGGCCAACGGATGGGCATCGAATTGAACATCCCGGACGATCACCTGGGCAGTTAAACCCTCTTCGAACTGGAGACAGGCCATGAACAGCTTCGCCTCACCACAGATATTCACTGCCCTGCCCTTCACCCGAACGGACACAAGCAAACCGTCAGCGGATGATCTCTATTCACGGATCTTCGACGCCATTCTCGAACAGCGCATCCATGCAGCCAGTCGTTTTACTGAAGACAGCCTGGCGCAGATGTTCAGCGCTCGACGCAGTGACATTCGTGGCGTGCTGACGCAGTTGTCCCATCAGCAGATCATTATCCTTCGCACCAACCATCGTCCCCGAGTCGCCGCACCCGATGCCGAACAGACTCGGCAGGCGCTGCATGCTCGACGACTGACCGAGATCACGCTGGTTCGACTGGCCTGCCAACGGCCTCGCCCACAAGACTTGAAACGCCTGCGCGACTTGATCGACAGCGAGCGCCAATGCACGGCGCGTGGTCCGGCAATTCGACTGTCTGGGGAGTTTCATTTGCAACTGGCCGAAATGGCGGGGAACGCACCGTTGGCGCATTTTCTCGGCACTCTGGTACCGCTGACTTCGCTGGCGATTGCGCAGTTTGATGTGCAGGTAGGCGATGATTGCGCGTGGCAGGAGCACACGGAGATTGTCGATGCAGTGGAGCGTCGGGACGCTACAGCGGCCGAGATGTTGATGACCCGGCATCTGGATCATCTTGACGAAAAACTGCTGAACGCTGGATCGATAGTCAGCCAGAATCGTGTCGCCGGTTAAATCGTCTTCGCGGGCAAGCCTCGCTCCTACAGAGGATATGCAATAGCTGTAGGAGCGAGGCTTGCCCGCGAAGGCGTCATCACCGACGAACGCATATTCAATCCGCCGCGACCCGCGCAAACCCTTCACGAATCTTCTCTTCCGGCAAATCATCGGCAATGAACACGATCACGCTTTCGCGTGTTTCATCGTCGGCCCATTCCGTATCCCAGTCGAATCCGTACAGCTTCAAGACACCCTGAAACACCATGCGCCGCGGTTCGCCAAGGATGTTCAAAACACCTTTGTAGCGCAGCAGTTGCTTGCCATGTTCTTCCAGCAGCTCGTTCATGAACTCACTGAGTTTGTCGATATCCAGCGGCTTGTCGGTGCGCAGCACCAGGCTGGAGATACGGTCGATGGACGGCGCCTTGCTCACTGGGCGCAGACTCATTCCACCGTCGAGATCGGCATTGAGGTTGAAGCCGCGCACGTCCAGCAGTTCGGCCAGATCAATCTTGCCGTGGTCGACCACGCGGATGGGCGCGCGACGGTTGATGCGGGTCAGGCGTTCGCTGAGGGCAGTGAAGGTCGGCTCGTCCACCAGATCCCGTTTGCTCACCAGCAAGCGGTCGGCAAAGCCGATCTGTGCCTGGGCGATGGTCTGGGTCAGGTGCAGGTCGGCGTGGGCCGCGTCCACCAGGGTGATGATGCCGTCGAGGATGTAGCGCTCACGCAGTTCTTCGTCGATGAAGAAGGTTTGCGCCACCGGGGCCGGGTCGGCCAGACCGGTGCATTCGATTACCAGGCGATCGAAGGCGATTTCGCCGCTGTCCAGGCGTTCGAGCAGCAGGTACAGCGCTTTGGTCAAATCGGTGTGGATGGTGCAGCAGACGCAGCCGTTGGACAGCGTCATCACTTGCACCGGCTCGTCGCCCAACAGCTGGGTGTCGATACCGGCGTCACTGAATTCGTTTTCGATCACGGCGATTTTCAAGCCGTGCTCGGCTTTGAGCAGGTGGCGCAGCAAGGTGGTTTTACCAGCGCCGAGAAAGCCACTGAGGATTGTTACTGGAATGGGAGAGGACAACTGGAATCTCCTGTTTCACAAAATTAGAAATCAACACAAAAACAAATGTGGGAGCTAGCCTGCTAGCGATGGCAGACTGTCAATCAACAGTGATGTTGAATGTTCAGGCGCCATCGCTAGCAGGCTAGCTCCCACAGGGATTGCTATTAACCCGACAACCGGGTCAACAGCACTTCGGCCCACCCTTGCCACCGTAACGGGCTTCCTGACGTTCGCGAAAGAACATCTCGTAGCTCATCACCGGTTTGTCCGGGTGTTTGGTTTGCATATGCTCGACGTAGTTGTCGTAGTCGGGCATGCCGACCATCAGGCGCGCGGCCTGACCGAGGTATTTACCGAGGCGACTCAGGTCATTGAACATGGTGCAATCCTCGATTACGCATCCGGCTGAGCCTGGAATGGCGATTCTTTATCCGTACGTTCTTTGCTGCCCCAGGCGGCAATGCCGACCTTGAGCGCATAGAACAGGATGCTGAATACCACAAACAGGAACAACGCGGTCAACGTTGCGTTGGTGTAGGCGTTGTAGATCACGTGCTGCATCTGCTCGATGCTCTTGGCCGGGGCCAGAATCTGCCCGTTAGCCAACGCATCACTGTATTTTTTCGCCAGCGACAGGAAACCGATCGCCGGGTTGGCGTCGAACAGCTTGATGAAGCCTGCGGTGGTGGTGCAGATCAGCAACCACACGGCTGGCAGCATGGTCACCCAGATGTAGCGTTGGCGCTTCATTTTGATCAGCACAACAGTTGCCAACATCAGCGCGATCCCGGCCAGCATCTGGTTGGAGATACCGAACAGCGGCCACAAGGTATTGATCCCGCCCAATGGGTCGATCACGCCTTGATACAGCAGGTAACCCCACATCGCTACGCAACCGGCGGTTGCGATCAGGTTGGCAGTCCAGGACTCGGTGCGTTTCAACGCAGGCACGAAGGAGCCGAGCAAATCCTGCAGCATGAAACGCCCGGCACGGGTACCGGCGTCCACCGCGGTCAGGATGAACAGCGCTTCGAAGAGGATCGCGAAGTGGTACCAGAACGCCATGGTGTTTTCACCCGGCAGCACACTGTGCAGGATCTGCGCGATACCGACCGCCAGGGTCGGCGCACCACCGGCACGCGCCAGGATGGTGGTTTCACCGATGTCCTTGGCCACTGCTTGCAGCGCCTCCGGCGTGATTGCAAAGCCCCAGTTGCTGACCGCTTGCGCGACCGCCACCACATCACCGCCGACCACGGCCGCCGGGCTGTTCATGGCGAAGTACACGCCTGGCTCGATCACCGAAGCGGCAACCATCGCCATGATCGCCACGAAGGACTCCATCAGCATGCCGCCGTAACCGATGTAACGGGCGTTAACTTCGTTATCCAGCAACTTCGGCGTGGTGCCGGAGGAGATCAGCGCGTGGAATCCCGAGACCGCGCCACAGGCAATGGTAATGAACAGGAACGGGAACAGACCGCCCTTCCACACCGGCCCGGTGCCGTCGATGAACTGGGTCAATGCCGGCATTTTCAGCTCGGGCATGGTGATCAGGATGCCGATCGCCAGCGCGACGATGGTGCCGATCTTGAGGAAGGTCGACAGGTAATCACGTGGCGCCAGGATCAGCCATACCGGCAGTACCGCCGCGACGAAACCGTAGCCGATCAGCATCCAGGTGATCTGGACTCCGGTGAAGGTGAACGCCTTGGCCCACACCGGGTCAGCGGCAATCTGCCCGCCCAGCCAGATCGAACCCAGCAGCAACGCCACGCCGATCACCGAGATTTCGCCGATGCGGCCCGGACGGATGTAGCGCATGTAGATGCCCATGAACATCGCGATCGGGATGGTCGCCATTACCGTGAAAATACCCCACGGGCTCTCGGCCAGGGCCTTGACCACGATCAGCGCCAGCACCGCGAGGATGATGATCATGATCAGGAAGCAGCCGAACAGCGCGATGGTTCCGGGGATGCGGCCCATTTCCTCACGGACCATGTCGCCCAGGGAACGACCGTTGCGGCGGGTGGACATGAACAGGACCATGAAGTCCTGAACCGCACCGGCCAGCACCACCCCGGCAATCAGCCACAGCGTACCGGGCAGGTAGCCCATCTGCGCGGCCAGGACCGGGCCGACCAGCGGCCCTGCGCCGGCGATCGCGGCAAAGTGGTGACCGAAAAGAATGTGTTTGTTGGTCGGTACATAGTCCAGACCATCGTTGTTGAGTACGGCGGGCGTCGCCCGACGCGGATCGAGTTGCATCACATTGTTAGCGATGAACAGGCTGTAGTAGCGGTACGCGACCAGATAAATGGCCACGGCGGCGACCACAATCCACAAGGCATTGATCGCCTCGCCTCGGCGCAATGCCACTACACCCAGGGCGCACGCTCCCAGGATTGCCAGCAGCAGCCAGGGTAGGTGGCGTAGCAGGCTATTATTATTTTTCATTTTATGATTCCAGCCAGAGTGGACAAGAAAGACAGCCATCCGGAGTTTAGCGCTACTGACAGCAAAGGCCATACCCCGACATTGATCCAAGGCCTTGTCTTGGCTGGCAGGTTTTAATGATGCGGGTCTATAGTCAGCGGACATTCAGAGGATTGCGCCATGAGTGACCACCCCGCTGATCGCCGCCGCTTCAAACGTTTTGCGTTCGATGCCCAAACCGAGCTGAGCCAGGGGGAGTTCATCTGGCCGGTGAAGTTGATCGACCTGTCGCTCAAGGGGCTGCTTATCGAGAAGCCCGAGCCGTGGCTGGGGAATCCGGACTGGCATTTCCTGGTTGATATTCATCTCAACGAAGATGTCGCCATCAAGATGGATGTGATGTTGACCCACGATGACCATGGTCAGCTCGGCTTCGTCTGCAAACACATCAGCCTGGAATCGATTGAACGACTGCGGCGGTTGATTGAGTTCAATCTGGGAGATCCCCAGGAATTAGAGCGCGAATTGGGCGCCCTGATCGAGATCTAGAAACTGCCGCAAAACACTGTGGGAGCGGGCTTGCCCGCGATAGCTGATTCAACCGCAACAAATAGGTTGAATGAAAGAATGCAATCGCGGGCAAGCCCGCTCCCACAGGTTTTGTATCGATCTGAAAGTTACTCGAACAACGCGTCCAGTGCCTGTTCCAGACGCGTCACAGCAATAATCTGCAATCCCGGCGGCGCCTCTTTCGGCGCGTTACCCTTGGGCACGATGGCGCGTTTGAAGCCGTGCTTGGCCGCCTCTTTCAAGCGTTCCTGACCACTTGGCACCGGGCGCACTTCACCCGACAAGCCGACTTCGCCGAACACCAGCAGATCATGGGGCAGCGGTCGGTTACGCAAACTGGACATGACCGCCGCCATCAGGGCCAAGTCAGATGCAGTCTCCAGCACCTTCACCCCGCCGACCACGTTGAGGAACACGTCCTGATCGTGAGTCGGAATGCCGCCATGTCGATGCAAAACCGCCAACAACATGGCCAAGCGATTCTGATCCAGACCGAGCGTTACCCGGCGTGGGTTGGCCATATGGCTATCGTCCACCAACGCCTGGACTTCAACCAGCATCGGCCGGGTGCCTTCCCACGTTGCCATGACCACGCTGCCCGGGACTTCTTCCTGGGCGCGGGTCAGAAAAATCGCCGAGGGGTTGGAGACTTCTTTCAGGCCCTTGTCGGTCATGCCGAACACGCCCAATTCATTCACCGCGCCGAAACGGTTTTTCACCGCACGCAACAAACGCAGGCGCCCATCGGATTCGCCTTCGAAATACAGAACGGTGTCGACCATATGTTCCAGTACTCGAGGACCGGCCAGCGCGCCTTCTTTGGTGACATGCCCCACAAGGAAAATCGCCGTGCCACTTTGTTTGGCGTAACGCACCAGCAACGCCGCACTTTCGCGCACCTGGGAGACGCCCCCCGGCGCCGATTGCAGTTGCTCGGTGAAAATCGTCTGAATCGAGTCGATCACCATCACCTTGGGCTTTTCCTGCCGCGCGGTGGCGATGATGGTTTCGATGCAGGTTTCGGTCATCACCCGCAGCTGATCCTGAGGCAAGCCCAAGCGCCGGGCGCGCATGGCCACTTGTTGCTGGGACTCTTCGCCGGTGACATACAGTGCCGGCATGCTCTTGGCGAGGTTGCACAAGGTTTGCAACAAAATGGTCGACTTGCCGATGCCGGGATCACCACCGATCAACACCACCGAGCCATCCACCAGGCCGCCGCCCAGAACGCGATCCAGCTCGCTGGACGCCGTGGAGAAACGCGGAATCTCTTCGACACTGACTTCGGCCAGGGTTTTGATCTGCGCTTGCTGGCCGGTCCAACCGGTGCGCCCGCTGGGGGCTGCGGCGCCGCCGCTCTCCACCATGGTTTCGGTCAGCGTATTCCAGGCCCCGCATTCGCCGCACTGGCCGGCCCACTTCGGGAAGGTTGAGCCACACTCGGTGCAGCCGTACATGCGCTTGGCCTTGGCCATCTGAACTCCCGGCAAAAACCGCGATGATAGCTCAGCTCGCGCGGATCAGCGCGGCGCCGCCGTACGGATTTCACCGCTGGCCAGACGCGCGGCGCTGTTGCCCAGCGGATCTTCGGCGTTCATGTCCGCCCCTTTGGCCTTGAGAGCGCCCAGCAACTCGACGCGCTTGAACAAGCCGGCGTACATCGCGGCAGTCTGTCCCGCGCCGTTGCGTTGGTCGGGACTGCAATGTGCGGCCAGCAAGGTCCTGGCAATCTGCACTTCGCCTTTGAAAATCGCGCCCATCAACGCCGTGTTGCCTCGTTGATCCTGGGCACAGGCATCCGCCCCGGCAACGAGCAAACGCTCCACTGCGGCGCTCTGGCCGTGATAGGCGGCCAGAATCAGCGCGGTGTAACCCTTGCTGTCGCGGGTATCGAGTGAATAGCCGGCCTCGATGAAGGTTTCGAGCATGGGCACATCACCGCGTCGGGCGGCATCGAAGTAGTAATCCTGCAATTGGACTTTCAGTGCCTCAGGATCCTTCGAGACTGGCGCTTCAGGCCCGGCAAACACACCGAGAGACCAGCAGGCCAGAAATACCGGCAGATAAAAACGCATGGCAACGCTCCTTGATCAGACGGGACCTCACATGAGGTCCCGCTTCAGGCAGATGGATCAGTCGACCAGTTTGGCCGCCAGCGCCTTGACCCGAGCCAGATCCCCCTTGGCTACTTTGGCCACCCCGGTCCCGTATTCCGGGTCGGCCTTGTAAAGAAAGGACAGGATGATGTGCTTGCTCTCGTCATCGGTGGTGGCCAGGGAGCCGCCGAAGCTGTCGATCAGGTCCTGACGTTCCTTCTGGTTGAACGAGCGATACAGATCGCCGGCCTGCTTGAAGTTCTGCTCACGCTGAATTTTCGCCTGCTGCGTGCTGCCCGACAGGGTCGACTGGCTGTAACGCGCGGTTTGCGGCTCTTCGCGCGACAGCAAACGACTTGGCTGGTAATTCACGCCCGTGCTGCTGGCGCCGATGTTCATTGCGCCATCCTGGTTACCGTTGTTCACGGCGATTTTGGGTGCGTTGATCGGCAACTGCAGAGCGTTGGCCCCCAGACGATACAGTTGGGTATCGGCATATGAGAACACTCGCCCTTGCAGTAAGCGATCTTCCGAAGGTTCGATACCCGGAACTAAATTGGCCGGGGCCATGGCCACTTGTTCGGTTTCCTGGAAAACATTCGCTGGATTGCGGTTCAACACCATTTGTCCAACTTTTCGTTCAGGAACACCGGGCCAGATCTTGGTCGCGTCCAATGGATCGAAATCAAACTTGGACAAGTCTTGCGGATTTAGAACCTGGACGTACAAGTCCCACTTCGGAAAGTCACCCTTATTAATATGAGCGACCAAGTCGTTAGTCATATGACTGTAGTCTTGACCTTGAACATTAGTGACTTCTTTAGGGTCGAGATTTTTTATTCCCTGCAAACTTTTCCAGTGAAATTTTACATAGTGCACATCACCTTTGGCGTTAACCAATTTATAGGCGTGCACACCATTTCCGTCCATTTCCCGATAACTGGCCGGCGTACCGGAGTTGGAATACAACTCGGTCAAGGTGCGAGTGGCTTCCGGAACATGGGAGAAAAAGTCGAAACGACGGGAATCGTCGTCAAGGTTGGTGCGCGGATCCGGCTTGAAGGCGTGGACCATGTCTGGAAACTTGATCGCGTCACGGATGAAGAAGGTCGGAAAATTGTTGCCGACCAGGTCCCAGTTGCCGTCTGCGGTGTAGAACTTGGTGGCGAACCCTCGCGGATCACGCAAGGTTTCCGGCGAATGGTTACCATGGACCACAGCGGAGAAACGCACAAATACCGGTGTGTTCTGGCCACCGGCGAACACCTTGGCCTTGGTCAGATCACTGAGGTCGTCGGTCACGGTGAACGTGCCATGGGCGCCAGTGCCACGGGCATGCACCACGCGCTCGGGAATGCGCTCACGGTCAAAACGCTGGAGTTTCTGGATCAGTTGTACGTCTTGCAACAGCACCGGCCCGGTGGCGCCAGCGGTTTGCGAGTTCTGGTTGTCGCCGACGGCGGCGCCGTTATCACGGGTCAACGTCGCTGCATTGACGGAGAAGGACAGCAGGCTGGCGGTCAGAACGCCAACGGTACGACTAAGGGGAAAAGCCCCAAGGCCAAGGGGAGTCGTCATGTAAGTTTCCTCTGATTTTATAAGGCGCATCCAGGTGCGCCCCACAGAGGCTAGTGACCCAAAGGCCAAAACATAAATAGAAATCCCGCACCGAGCCGATAGCGAAAAGGTTCTGGAAAGCCCGGTCTAGAGCGCGTAATCGCGCGCGACTGGTGGCACTTTGTAAACTAATTGCCGGAAGATGTGTCGATAAGAGCTCGCATTGTGAGGCGGCGTTTCGAGCAGGAGCCGTTTTGCTGAATTACACTGCGTTCACCCAACCTCATCTGTAACAAGGAAATAACCTATGGGCGTGATAAGTGAGTTCAAGGCCTTCGCGGTCAAAGGTAATGTGGTCGACATGGCCGTCGGTATCATCATCGGCGCCGCCTTCGGCAAAATCGTTTCGTCATTTGTCGGCGACGTGGTGATGCCGCCAATCGGCTTGCTGATCGGTGGGGTGGACTTCAGTGACCTGGCCATTACGCTCAAGGCTGCCAACGGTGATGTCCCGGCGGTGATGCTGGCCTACGGTAAGTTCATCCAGAGCTTGATCGACTTCATCATCGTCGCCTTCGCGATCTTCATGGGCGTCAAGGCCATCAACCGTCTGAAACGCGAAGAGGCCGTTGCGCCAACCCTGCCGCCGGTTCCGACCAAGGAAGAAGAGCTGCTGGAAGAGATTCGCGATCTGCTCAAGGCCCAGAACAATCAACCCTGATAACTGATTGCCCAATCAGTTACGACGCTCCTTTTGTAGCAGCCTGCGTTCGGCGTGTAGCAGCAGCCTCGCAAGCTCGGCGGCTGCTACACGCCACTTGTTTACCAGTAGTTTTCCACTGCCACCTGGCCGGGTCGTCGACTGAGGCTCAGGTGCATGTCCCGTTGTTTGAGCAACTTGCGCGTGTCATCGATCATCTGTGGATTACCGCAGAGCATCACCCGTGAATGCTCGGCTGTCAGCGCTACACCGGCGGTCTGCTCCAGTTCGCCACTTTCTATGAGACTGGTGATCCGCCCATTCAAGGCACCAGGATGCTGTTCGCGGGTGACGGTAGCGATGAACTGCAGCTTGTGCGTGTACTCAGCCAGATAATCGCGCTGGGCCAGCCCTGCAATCAGCTCCTGGTACGCCAACTCCCGCGCTTCGCGCACGCTGTAGACCAGGATGATTCGCTCGAATTTTTCCCAAACCTCGAAGTCCTGCAGGATCGACAGAAACGGCGCCAGCCCGGTGCCTGTGGATAACATCCAGAGGTCACGGCCATCGACGAAGCGATCCAGCGTCAGATAGCCAAAGGCCTGCCGGTCGACCAGCAGCGTATCGCCGACTTCCAGCCGATTCAGTTCACTGGTGAACTCCCCTCCCGGTACGACAATGGAGAAGAATTCAAGGAACTCGTCATAGGGTGACGAGACCATCGAATAAGCCCGCCACACCGTGCTGCCGTCGGCCTTGGTCACGCCCAATCGGGCGAACTGCCCTGCGCGAAAACGAAAGCCAGGATCCCTGGTGGTCCGCAGGGTGAACAGGTTGGGAGTCAACGTCTGGACGTCAAGCAGCGTCTGGCGAGTGAATTTTTCTGCACTGGCAGTCATGGGTCGCTCCATTCAACAGATGAGGCTAGTGTCCCGCAAAGCAGGCAGCGTAAACACCGGTGATTTGTAATGTTTTTCAGGCCTTAACCAAGCAGTACAAAACAACTAAAACGATAACGTCTAGCATCAAGTCTGTTTATCCGTTGTAACAGAACCTAAGAACCGGATATTCAGTCGCGAGCTTTTTCAAGAGCAAAATAATCCAGCATATATGTAGGAATACTCCTACACTCCTGGCGTGCCGGATCTTGGATCCAATCTGCACCACTCAAGAAAGTCCGCATGGAGTTATCAAATGAAAGTGTGGAAGGAATCACAGTTAACGCAGCTGTCTTACGCGCAGAAAATGGAGACCGCGTATGAGATCTCTCTCAATCTCGTTAAAAATCTGGGCTTTAATTTTTGTGCATTTTCAATAACATCCCAAAGAAGTGAAATACATCGCCATAACATCAATCTGAATAATTACCCCACCGAATGGAACACGAAATATGAACAAGAACATTTCAGTGAAGTCGATCCGATACTAGCCCATTGCAATCACTCCGAATTACCGATTCTTTGGCAAGAAGAGATCTTCTCCAAGACACCGACATTGAGGCAAGCACAAAAGCAGCAAGGTTTGCGCTATGGCTGGTCCCAATCCGTACATGATCAGAATGGGCTTTGCAGCATGCTGAGTCTGGCCAGAAGCCACTGTCCGATTACTACGCATGATCTGTATAAAAATCTGGGCTACGCGATGTTCATCAGCCGCCACCTGCACGGGCTTGTCGCGAAAGATCTGCCCTCCTCCCACCCAAAGCCGAACCCGGTGCATTTATCAATCCGAGAAGTCGAGGTGTTGAAATATTCAGCCATTGGCAAGACGGCAGGCGAGATCGCGAGAATCCTCAGCCTCAGTGAAAGCACGGTGCAGTTTCATATACGCGGAGCCATCCGCAAACTTGGCGTCAACAACAAGATTGCTGCGGTGATCAAAGCAGCGAGAATGTGCGTTATCTGAATCTGTTCGAATCAAGCAATCCCTGCGAGTAATCCAGACGAAAAAAACGTACCATCTGCGATCCATCCTGAGTGATGCCGTGTGACATTCCACGACGCAGTCCGCTCGGATGGTTCTGCCCGCTACGACGCCCCTGAGCGACGGGCCATTCGATGATTATCCTCCGTTGACTACCCAGAGCCCCCTTGCCTCATGCCTCTGCTCGAAACCCCCTTCGCTCAACTCGATCTGATCCGCCAGCCCGAACAGCAGAACGAACCGTTGCAAGCATTTGATGCCGCAGACGAATACCTGCTGACTCATTTGGCCGTGCAACAACCGGCAGCCGATACCCGCGTGCTGGTGCTCAACGACAGCTTCGGTGCTCTGGCCGCCAGCCTGGTGGGCAAGGTTCGGGTGACCAGCAGCGGCGATTCGTTTCTGGCATTTCAGGGACTGGAAAAGAACCTGATACGTAACGGCCAGGCGTTTGATGCAGTTCCGAAAGTGCCCGCCAGCGAAGCGTTCATCGGGCCGTTCGACCGGGTATTGATCCGGGTACCGAAAACCCTGGCCCTGCTGGAAGAGCAACTGATCAGGCTACAAGGGCAATTGGCTCCCGGCGCTCAAGTGATTGCGGCCGCGATGGTGAAGCATTTGCCACGCGCTGCGGGCGATCTGCTGGATCGTTACATCGGCCCGGTGCAAGCCTCGCTTGCCGTGAAGAAGGCTCGGCTGCTGATCGCCACAGCCGAAGCCAAAGCCCCTGCTGTCTCCCCCTACCCGACCCGCTATCGACTCGACGCCCCTGCGATCGAACTGCTCAATCACGCCAATGTGTTCTGCCGCGAAGGGCTGGATATCGGCACGCGGGCCTTTTTGCCGCACTTGCCGAAGAACCTCGGTGCAGCGCGAGTTGCCGATCTGGGGTGTGGCAACGGTGTGCTGGCGATTGCCAGTGCCCTGCAAAACCCTGAGGCCCACTACACACTGGTGGATGAATCGTTCATGGCGGTGCAATCGGCCGCTGAGAACTGGCGCGTGGCGCTGGGCGATCGTGACGTGATCGTGCGGGCCGGCGATGGTTTGGCAGAGCAGGAACCTCAATCCCTGGATGTAGTGCTGTGCAATCCGCCGTTTCACCAACAGCAAGTGGTCGGCGATTTCCTGGCCTGGCGGATGTTCCAGCAGGCGCGTGAATCGTTGGTGGTGGGCGGTGCGCTGTACATCGTCGGCAATCGTCACCTGGGTTATCACAGTAAGCTGGCGCGGTTGTTCCGCGGCGTCGAACAAGTCGCGGCCACCCCCAAGTTCGTGATTCTCAAAGCACGTAAATAAATACGTAAAAAAAACCCTCCATCAGAGGAGGGTTGTAAATCCGTGCCGCAAGGCAACGGGATGGGAATTTCAGTGGGTGCTCAAACCGGCGGCATTCATGAACATGCGCATCAGCGAGGCCACAATGAACAGTGCCACGACGCTGCCGGTCCAGATCATCGCCAGCCAGCCGAGTCGCTGCCAGAGCGGCTTTTTCTCGGCGGCTTCGATTTCCTGCAAATCAGGTTTTCCAGCCATCATCGCTTTCTCCTCTGCAACGGCGCAGGTATCAATTCTGCGCCGTAGTCGCTAGTGGTAACCATCTTCGTGGGTCACCTTGCCGCGGAATACGTAGTAGCTCCAGAAGGTGTAACCCAGGATGAACGGGATGATGAACAGCGTGCCCACCAGCATGAAGCCCTGGCTTTGCGGCGGTGCGGCGGCGTCCCAGATCGAGATCGACGGCGGCACGATGTTCGGCCACAGGCTGATACCCAGACCGCTGTAACCGAGGAAGATCAGCACCAGAGTCAGCAGGAATGGCGTGTAATGCGCATTGCGGGCCACCGCGCGAATCAGACCGTACAGGGTCACCAGCACCAGAATTGGCACCGGCAAGAACCAGAACAGATTCGGTAGCGTGAACCAGCGCGCGGCGATCTCGGCATGGGCCAATGGCGTCCAGATGCTGACAATGCCAATCACCGCCAGCAACACGAAAGCCAATGGCCGCGCCAGATCATGCATCTGTTCCTGCAGCTTGCCTTCGGTTTTCATGATCAGCCACGTGCAACCGAGCAGCGCATAAGCCACCACCAGCGCCGCGCCGCAGAACATCGTGAACGGTGTCAGCCAATCGAGTGAACCGCCGGCGAACTGACGGTTGACCACCGGCAGCCCATCGATGAACGCACCCAATGCCACGCCCTGGAAGAACGTTGCGGCGATCGAGCCACCGATGAAGGCCTTGTCCCACAGGTGGCGCTTGTCATCCTTGGCCTTGAAGCGGAACTCGAAGGCCACACCGCGGAAAATCAACCCGATCAGCATAAAAATCAGCGGCAGGTACAACGCCGATAGCACCACCGAATAGGCCAGCGGGAAAGCGCCGAACAATGCCGCGCCTCCCAGCACCAGCCAGGTTTCGTTGCCGTCCCAGACCGGGGCGACGGTGTTCATCATGACGTCACGATCACTCTTGCCCTTGATGAACGGGAAGAGAATGCCGATTCCCAGGTCGAAGCCGTCCATGACCACGTACATCATGATGCCGAAGATGATGATCACGGCCCAGATCAGCGGAAGATCAATACCCATGATTCAAATCTCCTTGGTCAGGCTAGGGCTGTTATCAGCTTCGGTGCCATCGTCATCGGCTGCGGACAACGGACGGGCCGGTGTGCGCTTCTGGCCAGGACCACCTTCGTTGGTTTCCTTGCCTTCGTCGATCTTCGGCCCTTTGCGCACCAGACGCATCATGTAACCAAGACCGGCACCGAACAGCGCGAAATACACCACAACGAACATGATCAACGTGATGCTCATCTGCACGAAGCTGTGCCCGGAGGACGCATCCGCCGTGCGCATCAACCCATAAACCACCCACGGCTGACGGCCGATTTCAGTGGTGAACCAGCCGGCGAGGATCGCGATCAGGCCAGACGGCCCCATCCACAGCGCCAGGTACAAGAACGGCCGCGAGGTATACAGCTTGTCGCGTTTGCGCAGCCACAGGCTCCACAAACCGGTGAAGATCATCAGCATGCCCAGACCGACCATGATCCGGAACGACCAGAACACGATGGTCGAATTCGGCCGGTCTTCAGGCGGGAACTCCTTGAGCGCCGGCACCTGTTTGTCCAGGGAGTGAGTCAGGATCAGGCTGCCGAGGTACGGAATTTCTACCGCGAACTTGGTTTTCTCGGCCTTCATGTCCGGCCAGCCGAACAGAATCAGCGGCGTCGGTTCATCACCGTGGTTTTCCCAGTGGCCTTCGATCGCAGCGATTTTCGCCGGCTGATGCTTGAGGGTGTTGAGGCCGTGGAAGTCACCGATAACTGCCTGAATCGGCGCCACGATCAGCGCCATCCACATCGCCATCGAGAGCATGGTGCGAATCGCCGGGTTGTCCTTGCCGCGTAGCAAGTGCCAGGCCGCCGACGAACCGACGAAGAAGGCGGTCGCAACGAATGCCGCCGTGGCCATGTGCATCAGGCGGTAGGGGAACGACGGGTTGAAGATAATCGCCAGCCAGTCCACCGGAATGACCTGGCCGTTGACGATCTCGTAGCCTTGCGGGGTCTGCATCCAGCTGTTGGAGGCCAAGATCCAGAAGGTAGAAATAAGGGTGCCGATGGCCACCATGACGGTAGCGAAGAAGTGCAGCTTGCGCCCGACCTTGTTCCAGCCGAACAGCATGACGCCGAGGAAACCGGCTTCGAGGAAGAAGGCGGTGAGCACTTCATAGGTCAGCAACGGCCCGGTCACCGAACCGGCGAAGTCCGAGAAACGGCTCCAGTTGGTGCCGAACTGATAGGCCATGACCAAACCGGAAACCACGCCCATGCCGAAGTTGACGGCAAAAATCTTCGACCAGAAATGGTACAGATCGCGGTAAGTGTCGTTGTGCGTTTTCAGCCACAAGCCTTCGAGCACCGCCAGGTAACTCGCCAGACCAATGGTGATGGCCGGGAACAGGATGTGAAACGAAATGGTGAACGCGAACTGAATCCGGGCGAGATCAAGTGCCTCCAAACCGAACATAAGTCTTCCTCTGTCAGGTAATACCGGCTGAAGGCTTGGCGGCCTACACCCACTGCCCCCACGGATATGGAGTGTGGCGAATTCGAATTCGTTCTTTTTTTACCATCATCACAACGTAGGGAATCTGGCCATCTGGCCGCCGGATCATTTCCACGAAGGGTCTTGATCTGGATCAAGCAACGTTGAAAGAGTAGTCGCATTTTTGCCGATGGACGGTGTGGTCTATTGCCGCGTGACAGGTTGCCTCATGGGTTTGGTCATGCGTTGCAATACATTTTTAGATGAGTGAATTAACTGTGGCGAGGGGGCTTGCCCCCGTTCGGCTGCGCAGCAGTCGTAAAGGTCTGGGGCCGCTTCGCAGCCCAACGGGGGCAAGCCCCCTCGCCACAGGGATTTCGTATGCTCTGTAGATCGGTGTCTAGCTAACTAAATTTCTCAGCCCTGCAACTTCTGGTTACAGGTTGGTGATAATCTCGCCCTTCCCCTCGCTCAGACCTGCCTTCAGATGCCCAACCAAGCGCCCCTGCTGTTACGTCATCATCGCCCGTTTATCGCGTTCTGGCTGGCTCGGGTATTTACCGCCAGCGGTTTTCAGATGTTGACCGTGGCCATTGGCTGGAATCTGTATCAACTAACGGGCAATGTGCTCGATCTGGGCCTGGTGGGGCTGGTGGAATTTGCCCCTCGAGTGTTGTTCATGCTGCACACCGGGCATGTCGCGGACCGCTATGACCGGCGCAAGGTCGCGGCGATCTGTCAGTCACTGCAAGCGCTGATCGCCCTGTCACTGGCCATCGGCAGCGCGACCGACCATGTCACCCGGGAGATGATCTTCATCCTCGCGTTCCTGCTCGGCGCCGCCCGCTCCTTCGAAATGCCGACGACTCAGGCATTGCTGCCGAGCATCGTGCCCAGCGCGTTATTTCCCCGTGCCGTTGCCGCCGCGCAATCTGCACAACAATCGGCAACCATTGTCGCCCCGGCGCTGGGCGGTTTGCTCTACGCCTTCGGCAGCGTCTGGGTGTATGGCCCGACGGTGATCCTTTACCTCATCGCTTGTGCACTGATGCTCAACCTTCCGGCCCGGCAGACACCGCTGAACAAGGGCAAGGCCACCCTGGATTCGCTGCTGGCTGGCATCCGCTTCATTCGCAGCCGCCCGGACATTCTCGGGGCGATTTCCCTGGATCTGTTTGCCGTCCTGCTGGGTGGCGCGACCGCGCTGCTGCCGGTGTTCGCCAAGGATATTCTGCTGACTGGCCCGTGGGGCTTGGGCCTGCTGCGTTCGGCCCCTGCAGTCGGTGCGCTGCTGATGTCGCTGTTTCTGGCGCGATTTGCCGTGGAGCGCAACGTCGGGCGGGTGATGTTCACGGCCGTGGGTGTATTCGGCGTGGCGACCATCGCTTTCGGCCTGTCGACTTCGTTCTGGTTCTCTCTCGCCGTGCTGGTGGTATTGGGCGCAGCGGACATGATCAGCATGGTGATCCGCGCCTCATTCGTGCAACTGGAAACCCCGGACGAGATGCGCGGCCGGGTCAGCGCTGTGAATGGCTTGTTCATCGGCGCTTCAAATCAGCTCGGCGAGTTCGAATCAGGCCTGACGGCCCACTGGTTCGGCACCGTGCCGGCAGTGGTCATGGGCGGCATCGGCACGCTGATGGTGACCGGGGCCTGGGTCAAACTGTTCCCGACCCTGGCCAACCGCGACCGCATGCATGTGCCGGTGGAAGAGGTCAGGGCCTGATGTAGCTCAGGATACGGAAGTCCCCTACCTACTTCCAAAAGACTGGAAATCAGCACAAAGCATAAATTCTCCGACCAAGTGCAATACATAGATAGTGCATCAAGTGTAATGTATCGCCTTACACTTCGAGCATGATCAAATCCTTTCAGCACAAAGGCCTTTCGTGGCTTCTACGAAACCGGTTCGACTCGTGGGATTCGAGCAGATCATGCGAAACGTCTGGCTCGCATGCTGCAGTTCATGGATCGCGCAGTGGCCCCCGACGACCTCGACCTTCCGGGATGGCGATTACATCCGCTCAAGGGCGATCTGATCGAATATTGGTCACTCAGCATTTCGGGGAACTGGCGGGTTATTTTTCGTTTTATTGGTTCGGATATCGAACTGGTCGACTATCTGGATTACCACTGACAGGAGGCAGGACCATGCCCATGCACAACCCGCCACACCCTGGCGAAACACTCTTGATGGATGTATTGCCCGAGCTTGGTGTCAGCGTCACCGAACTGGCCAGGCACCTTGGATTCGCCCGCCCGCATCTTTCGCGAGTACTGCACGGCCATGCGCCCATCAGTCCGGACCTGGCGGTACGTCTGGAGCGGGCTGGAATCGGTAAGGCCCGGATGTGGTTAGGGGTTCAGACCGACTATGATCTCTGGCAAGCGGAGCAGCGTGAGCCCCCCTTCATCGAACCGATTGCTATCCACGCCTGACATTCACTAAACCACCAACTCCCCCGCCACCGTCGACCGCGTGGCTTTGCCGCAGAGTTGCTCCACCAGTGTCAGCGCAAACTCCAACGCGGCGCCCGAGCCCTGAGCAGTGATGCAGTTGCCATCGACCACCACCGGTTGATCGATGAAGTTGCAACCCGACAGTTGATTGCTGACCGTGGGCAGGCAAGTCATGCGCCGCTGGCGCAAAACGCCAAAGGTTTGCAGCGCCAGTGCCGGAGATTCGGCAATACCGGCGAACCGGCGCCCGGCGGCGGCCTGGTCCTTGATCAATTGTTGCAAGGGTTGGTGGGCCGCCAAATGCTGCGCCCCTACCGCACCGCCAGGCAGAACGATCAGGTCGAAGGGTTGGGCCAGTAAATCCACCAACATCGCATCGGCGGTCAAACGGGTGCCGCGAGCGCAGGTGAGCATACGCCGTGCCTCGATGCTGGCCACCACCACTTCAACCTTGGCGCGGCGCAGCACATCGATCAGGGTCACGGTTTGCAGATCGTCGATGCCCTCGGCGAGGGTAATCAGGGCTCTAAAGGTCATGGGCGCGGTCCACAGGATGATCTTTAAAGCGTAGTCAGCTTTCCTGACCCTTGTTCGAGGCCAGCCGTTACTTGATGTAAAGCTGCGTCGACAGCGTGTTGCCCGGCGCATTGATCGAAGTGTTGCTGAACGTGAAGGTGCCGTCCTGCTTGCCCGCCAGGTCGAAGATGTACAGATAGCCGACGGTTTTTTTCCCGGCGGAGCACTCGGTCAGGTTGCCGGTATCAAAAGCACAGACAGGGGTGCGGGTGCCGTTCACCTCGAAACCGTCCAGTGCGACATGGGCTGCACGGCCGTAGCCGACCTCCAGCACATACACCTTGATGTTTGGCCCTTTGTGGTCGCAACGGGTTTGCGCCTGGCCGTCCGCAATACTTTCAAATCCACAGGATGGCGATTCGACCTTGAGCACCTTCACCTGGCTCAACGGTTGAGCCATGGCCGCAGAGGCTGTTTGCGCTCCGATGAAACAGCTGAGCAGCAGTCCAAATGCCGCAATCACACGCTTATTAATGCAATACATATCTACCCCCTCCCTCCCCCAAAAAAACAGCGCGCAGTATGGCGCAGTTCCGTTTTATGCAAAACATCGACGACGATCGCAGCCATAAGCAGCCATAGCCCCACGCTGCTGGTATGATGCGCGGCTTTTTCCGACCCACAGAAAATACCCAGGCGCCTGCTGCGGCCTGTGCTTTGCTGTTGAGGTCGATACATTCACGGCGCCGGGCGCGCCACGGGGAGCAGACATGCTGGAAAGGCTGTTTCAACTCAAGGCACACAACACCAACGTGCGGACCGAGATTCTGGCGGGCGTCACGACTTTTTTGGCCATGGCCTACATTCTGTTCGTCAACCCGAGCATCCTCGGCGAGACCGGCATGGACAAGGGTGCGGTGTTTGTCGCCACCTGTCTGGCAGCTGCCATCGGCTCGGCGACCATGGGCCTGATCGCCAACTACCCGATCGCCCTCGCGCCGGGCATGGGCCTGAACGCCTTCTTTACCTACACCGTGGTCCTGCACATGGGCCACACCTGGCAAGTGGCGTTGGGCGCGGTGTTCATCTCGGCGGTGATGTTTTTCCTGCTGTCGATCTTCCGCATCCGCGAATGGATCATCAACAGCATCCCGCTGGCGCTACGCTCGGCGATTGCCGCCGGTATCGGCCTGTTCCTGGCGCTGATTGCCCTGCACAACGCCGGCATCGTCGTCAGCAACCCGGCGACCATGGTCGGCCTCGGCGACCTGAAGCAACCGGCACCGATTCTCGCGACCCTCGGCTTTGCCCTGATCGTCGCCCTAGAGGCCCTGAAAGTCCGTGGCGCGGTGCTGATCGGTATTCTGTCGGTGACCATCGTCTCCATCCTGTTGGGCTTCACCCCGTTCGGTGGCGTGATGTCGATGCCGCCGTCGCTGGCACCGACCTTCCTGCAACTGGACATCAAAGGCGCACTGGACATCGGTCTGGTCAGCGTGATCTTCGCCTTCCTGTTCGTCGACCTGTTCGACAACTCCGGCACCCTGATCGGCGTCGCCAAGCGCGCCGGCCTGATGGGCAAGGACGGCCACATGCCGAAAATGGGCCGCGCCCTGATCGCCGACAGTACCGCGGCCATGGCTGGCTCCTTGCTGGGCACCTCCACCACCACCAGCTACATCGAATCCGCAGCCGGCGTGAGTGCCGGTGGCCGCACCGGCCTGACCGCCATCGTGGTTGCGATTCTGTTCCTGCTGGCGCTGTTCTTCTCACCATTGGCGGCCAGCGTTCCAGCCTTCGCCACCGCGCCTGCGTTGCTGTTCGTCGCCGTACTGATGACATCCGGCCTGGCGGAAATAGACTGGGACGACATCACCGTCGCCGCACCGGTCGTGGTCACCGCCCTGGCCATGCCATTCACATATTCCATCGCCAACGGCATCGCCTTCGGTTTCATCTCCTGGACGGCCATCAAGCTGTTGTCCGGTCGCGGCCGTGAATTGAATTCGGCGCTGGTGATTCTGTCGATTCTGTTCGTGATCAAGTTGGGTTGGTTCAACGCATGACTTTTGATTCCCAGGCTTACGCCGTCCAGCTCGAAGAAAAGGTCACACGCCTGCGTGACCTGCTGGCCCCGTTCGATGCACCCGAACCTGCGGTGTTCGATTCGCCGCTGAAGAACTTCCGCCTGCGTGCCGAATTCCGCCTGTGGCGTGAAGCCGGCGAGCGCCACTACGCGATGTTTTCCCAGGAAGACAAACGCACGCCGATCCTGATCGAAGAGTTCCCGATCGCCAGCCTGCGCATCAACCAGTTGATGCCGCAGCTCAAGGCGGCGTGGCAAGCGAGTGCGGCCCTGAGCCACAAGCTGTTTCAGGTGGAGTTCCTCACCACCCTGGCCGGCGATGCGATGATCACCCTGTGCTATCACCGCCCGCTGGACGAGCACTGGCACGCGGCCGCGTCGAAACTGGCCGCCGACCTGAACGTCAGCATCATTGGTCGCTCGAAGGGCAAACGCGAAGTGATCGGCCACGATTACGTGGTCGAAAAACTCGAAGTTGGCGGCCGTACCTTCAGCTATCGCCAGCCGGAAGGCGCGTTCACCCAACCCAACGGCACGGTGAACCAGAAGATGCTCAACTGGGCGTATGACGCCCTCGGCGATCGCCCCGACGATTTGCTGGAGTTGTATTGCGGCAACGGCAACTTCACCCTGCCGCTAGCGACCCGCGTGCGCAAAGTGCTTGCCACCGAAATCAGCAAGACGTCGGTCAACGCAGCGCTCAGCAACCTGAGTGAAAACGCGGTGGGTAATGTCACGCTGGTGCGTTTGTCTGCTGAAGAACTGACCGAAGCCCTGAACGAAGTTCGCCCGTTCCGTCGCCTGCACGGCATCGACCTCAAGAGCTACGAATTCGGTAGCGTGTTCGTCGACCCGCCCCGCGCCGGCATGGACCCGGACACTTGTGAACTGACCCGGCGCTTCGACAACATCCTCTACATTTCCTGCAACCCGGAAACCCTCGCGGCCAACATCGCCCAGTTGCACGACACTCACCGCATTACCCAATGCGCGATGTTCGACCAGTTTCCATGGACCCATCACATGGAATCCGGGGTGTTGTTGACCCGTCGTTGATCGCAGCCTCCACCAATCAGCCGTCCACAGGACGGCTTTTTTGTGGGTGATCAAAGCGCCACATCGGTCTTGCGCGGGCGCCCCCCCTTCTTGCCATTGGCCCGCGCAGCCTCGGCCTTGGCTGCGCTGCTCTGACGACCATTGCGCGATGCGATCACCGAGGCGGCCATATCCATCAGCGGTTTGCTCGCCGAGATCAAGCCGGCGATGGACACCTGCAGATCCTTGTCTTCGTGACAAAGTGCGGCTCCGGCGAAACCGACTTTCAGTCCGGCGAAATCCTCGGTCTCAAAACCATCGAATTCCGGATAGTTTTTCACCGGTAACAAAACACCGCTGCCATCCTCAAAGCCGACGGCGAGACATGGATCAAGAAAGATCACCGTCGTTGCATTCAATCCGGCACGACGGCGTGCCCCACCACGCTCGATCGCTTCGTCCAGAGCGCCTTCGGTCACGGGGTGATCGACCTGCATTTTTGCGCTTATCGTTTTCATAATTCGATCTCCACGCCTTCTGGTGCTCCCATCAGGCTCAGCAGGGTCTTGTTGCTCTCCGGCTCATAGCGAGCCGAACCAATCATGTAAGTCGTGCTGCCAATCCACTTCATCACGACCACTTCATTGCCCTGCCAATCCCATAACTGATTGTCGAGGCAGGCCGTCTGCAATTTGTTCCACCAGATGCCACGAGCTCGCCGTAAATGGGCAGGTTGCCTGAGCGCCTGACGCAATCCCTCCAGCACAGCCAGAGGAGGTCGATGCGAATGAGGGACGACATCCCAGAGCTCGACGCCGTTGTGCCAGAAGCTGAATCTGAAGCGTGCGCTCCATGTACCTGCATCGACGTGAACATGTGGCGGGCAATGCTCATCACGCAACATGACCACCAGTGAAAACCCTTTGTAGCGGCATACATTCATGCTAACCCATCAGTTAGGTTATAGAGTCTGAAGATTCACCATTCCTTGAAGAATCCGATAACTGGCGCTGATCGAGCGATCAACCGGCCACGTTTGAGCCTAGCGTTCCAGGTCGATAGGGTTCTGCCGATCAAGGCAGAAAAGAGTAAGCAATCCTTTCATTACCAACATTGGCCGGTGCTGAACCTGGCCCTGTATTTGTGCGCTCTTATTTGATAAATACAAACTCTGATACTTCATTTGATTCCCGGTGTAATCAATCATGCAGCGACATTTCGACGATCTTCAGTTGGGCAGCATCGAACTGTTTTGCCTGGCCGCCGAAGCCGGCAGCTTTACCGCCGCAGCCCTGGTGGCAGGCGTGACCCCGGCCGCCGTCAGCCGCTCGGTGTCGCGCATGGAAGAACGTTTGGGTGTGCGGCTGTTTGCGCGTACCACCCGCAACGTCAAGCTGACCGACAGTGGCCGGCGTTATTTCGAAGAGTGTCGCGAGGCTCTCGCACAACTGGTCGAGGCCCAGCGCGAGGTGATGGGGCAGCAGCAAGAACCTTCCGGCACTTTGCGCATCAGCATTCCCACGACCTATGCCCATCATCGAATCCTGCCCTTGCTGCCTGCGTTTCGGGCGCGCTTTCCCGCCGTGAAAGTCGAGGCGCATATCAGCAATCGCAACATCGATTTCGTCGGCGAAGGCTATGACATGGCAATCCGTGTGCGGGCCATTCCCGACTCAGGGCTGATTGCCCGACCGTTGGAGGACGCCGCGCTGGTGATGATTGCCAGCCCTGATTACCTGAAGCGCGCCGGCACCCCGCAGACCCTGGATGACTTGGCTCAGCACGAATGCATCCAGTACGAACTGCCCAGCAGTGGGCGGCGGATTGCCTGGCTGTTCAACGACAACGATGTGGCGCTGGAGATTCTTGCCGAGGGCAACTACTGCTGTTCCGATGACGTATTGGGTGGCGTGACGCTGGCAAAAAGCGGTGCCGGAATCTTTCAAACCTATCGCTTCATCGTCGAAAAGGAACTGGCGGACGGTTCGCTGGTGGAAGTGCTCAAGCCCTATGGCGGACGCTCCCGCCCTTTCACTCTGCTGTATCCGCAAAGCCGCCATGTGCCGTTGCGGCTAAGAGCGTTTATCGATTTTCTGGTTGAGCATCTGCCTCGCTGAAAAGATCGCACCTGTAGGAACTGCCGGAAGGCTGCGATCTTTTTGTATCTGTCCGATCACCGCACAAATAATCCAGACTCGACGCCCTCTTCAATTGACCTTATTAACCAGTTAGTACAATTTCTCCCCACAGGCTGAAACCCTCGGCCAATGCCAAAAATAATATGTGGAGAAATCCGATGTCCCCTATCGTTCTGGTGCTCAACGGTCCGAACCTGAACCTGCTGGGTACCCGTGAACCGGCGACTTATGGCCACGAAACCCTGGCGGACATTTCAGCGCTGTGCGGTCGTGCAGCCGAAGAGTTCGGCCTGGCAGTGGAATTTCGCCAGACCAACCATGAAGGCGAACTGCTCGACTGGATTCACGCCGCCCGTGGCCGTTGCGCCGGGATCGTCATCAATCCGGCCGCCTGGACTCACACCTCGGTCGCCATTCGCGATGCCTTGGTCGCCAGCGAACTGCCGGTGATCGAAGTACACCTGTCCAACGTCCATGCCCGCGAACCCTTCCGGCATCACTCCTTTGTTTCGTCCATCGCCACTGCGGTCATGTGCGGTTTTGGCAGCCACGGCTATCGTCTGGCACTAGCGCATTTCAGCCAACGTTTGAAAGGTTAAGCGTCATGACACAGAACACCGTGGTATTGGCCGGGCTGATCGGTGCCGGCATTCAGGCTTCCCGCACCCCCGCGCTGCACGAACATGAAGGCGATGCGCAGGGTTTGCGTTACCTGTATCGGTTGATCGATCTGGATCAATTGAAGCTCGACAGCAGTGCCCTGCCCGACCTGCTGATGGCCGCCGAACGGATGAATTTCACCGGGCTGAACATCACCTTCCCGTGCAAGCAGACGATCATCCCGTTGCTGGACGAATTGTCGCCGGAAGCCCGCGGTATTGGCGCGGTGAACACGGTGGTGCTGAAGGACGGTAAACGCATCGGCCACAACACCGACTGCCTGGGTTTTGCCGAAGGTTTTCGTCGCGGTTTGCAGGACGTTGCCCGTGAGCGTGTGGTGCAAATGGGCGCCGGTGGCGCAGGCGCGGCAGTGGCCCACGCGCTATTGAGCGAAGGCGTACAGCTGCTGAGCATTTTCGATGTGGATAACAGCCGTGCCCAGGCGTTGGCGAACAACCTCAATCAGCATTTTGGCTTCGGCCGGGCCGTTGCCGGCCATGACTTGGCGAGCACCATGGCCGAGGCCGACGGACTGGTGAATACCACGCCGATGGGCATGAAAAAACTGCCGGGCATGCCCGTGCCGGTGGAGCTGCTTCGGGCGCAATTGTGGGTCGCGGAGATCGTTTACTTCCCACTGGAAACTGAACTGCTGCGCAACGCTCGCGCGCTGGGTTGCCGCACCCTGGATGGCGGCACCATGGCGGTGTTTCAGGCAGTGAAGGCGTTTGAACTGTTCAGCGGGGTGGTACCGGATGCTCAGCGGATGCTGGCGCATTTTCAGAGCATGAATGGTTGAAAAGCTTCGCGGGCAAGCCTCGCTCCTACGGGATCACCGCTGGCCCTGTAGGAGCGAGGCTTGCCCGCGAAGACGTCAGGCCTGCAGATATCGCAAAACCGACTCGCAAATCATCTCCCGATGACGCTGCTTGATGCTTTCGTCCGGCAAGTCGATCTGAAAAATCTCACCGAAGGTATGGCGGTTCGACACGCGATAGAAGCAAAACGAACTGATCAGCAGATGCACATCCAATGGATCGAGGTCGGTGCGGAATACACCTTCTTCGCAGCCACGACGCAAAATCTCGCCCAGTGAATCGAGGATGGTGTTATTCATCGCCTTGATCGCATCGGAGCGCTTCACATACTCGGCGTTGTGAATGTTCTCGATGCAGACGATACGCACGAAATCGACGTTGCGATCATGGTGATCGAAGGTGAATTCCACCAACCGTCGAATCGCCTCCACAGGCGCCAGTTCGGCCAGGTGCAGACGGTTCTCGGTGCTGCGGATATCCCCGTAGAGTTTCTCCAGCACCTCGACGTAGAGCTGTTCCTTACTGCCGAAGTAGTAATAGATCATGCGTTTTGAGGTGTGGATGCGTTCGGCAATTGCATCGACGCGCGCACCGGAAAGCCCCTGCTGAACGAACTCGACAATGGCCTCTTGAAGAATGTTCTCGCGGGTCTTTTCCGGGTTGTTCTTGCGACTCTTGCGAGGCTCGGCAATTGGCTTTTCGGGCGCTACGGAGAGTTCTGTAATTATTGTCATTGCGGGCTCACGGCCATCACTGCACAAGCTGGCGATTATGGGCTGCCGCGCACAGTGAAGGAAGCCGCGAGGCAGCAGTTATGTACCCGTGTTTACGATTTTCCTACAACTTTGCCTGACGTACGCCACCACTTCGCGATTTAGCCATCGCCGCCAGTCGCACCGCGACGTTGGCCGCGCCGTAACCCGCGTAGTCGTTTTTGCGCTGGATGATTTCAAAGAAGAACCGCCCTTCGAACGGCTCGGTGTACACATGAAACAGCTCGCCACCCTGGGCGTCGCGGTCATAGAGCACGTTGAAATACGCCAACTCGCTGAGGAATTCATCGTCGAAATCGAAGCGCGCGGCGAGGTCATCGTAGTAGTTGAGCGGGATATCCAGCAGCGGCACGCCTGCCTCCTTGGCGCGGCTGACTTCGGCAAAGATGTCGTCGCAATCGAAAGCGATGTGATGCACGCCGGAACCGCGATAACTCGACAGTGCGTGTGAGATGGCGGTGTTGCGGTTCTCGGAAATGTTCAGCGGCAAGCGGATCGAGCTGCAACGGCTGCGCAATGCGCGACTCTTCACCAAACCATACGGGTCGGGCAGCACCACTTCATCGTCGGCTTCGAAATCCAGCAGGCTTTTATAGAACAGCACCCAACTGTCGAGGCTGTCGGCCGGTAGCGCCATCGCCATGTGGTCGATGCGCTTGAGACCACCGCTCGCCACGGCCGTCGGTTGCAGATTGAAGTCGATGCCATAGACGTCGGCGTTCTGGTCCACCAGGTAAATCAGACTGCCGTCCGGCGCACGCACCGCTGCCAGTTCCAGCTCATTGGGGCCAACGAGTCCGCGATAGGGCTGGCCCTTGTATGCAACGGCACGGGCCAGCGCATTGGCGCTGTCCTTGACTCGCACGGCGGTGGCGCACAGCGATGGGCCATGTGCCTCGAAAAAACTGTGGGCGAAGGAGTAAGGCTCGGAGTTGAGGATCAGGTTGATATCGCCCTGACGCAACAGGCTGACACTTTTGGAGCGGTGTTGCCCGGCCTTGACGAAACCCAGCCGTTCGAGCCAATGGGAGAGCTTGGCGCCGAGGCTTTCGTCCACGGCGAATTCAAGGAACTCGATGCCGTTGTATTCGCTGGCGCCTGGGGTATCGAACAGAATGTCGCGATTGGCCACAGGCGTGGTTTCCTGCTCCAGACGTTGGCGGGTTTTCTCTTCCAGATACAGCAGCGAACGCAAACCGTCGGCGGCATTGGCCCGAGGTGGCGCGGCGCGGAAGCCGTCGTTGAAGATCTCCAGCGACAGCGGCCCGGTGTAGCCGCTCTTGATGATTGGCGCGAGGAAGCCCGGCAGATCGAATTCGCCCTGGCCCGGGAAGCAACGGAAATGTCGACTCCACTCCAGCACATCCATGGCCAGGATCGGCGCGTCGGCCATTTGCACGAAGAAAATCTTGTCACCGGGGATCTCGGCGATGGCGCTCGGGTCGCCCTTGAGTGACAGCGTATGAAAACTGTCCAGCAACACGCCGAGGCTCGGATGATCAGCCTGGCGAACGATGTTCCACACCTGTTGCCAGGTGTTCACATGCCGGCCCCAGGCCAGCGCTTCGTAACCGATCCGCAGGCCACGAATACCGGCCCGTTCGGCGAGCTGGTGCAAATCATCAATCAGGATCTGCTCATCACCGATGGAATCGGCCGAGGCGTTGCTGCACACCAGCACTAGGTCGGTGCCCAGTTCCTGCATCAAATCGAACTTGCGCTCGGCCCGCTCCAGATTGCGCGGCAGGCGATCGCGGCGGCAACCTTCAAAATCCCGGAAGGGTTGAAACAGCGTGATGGCGATCCCGAGATCGGCGCACATCTGTCTGATTTCCCGCGGACTGCCGTCGTAGTAGAGAAGGTCATTCTCGAAAATCTCCACCCCGTCAAAACCGGCGGCGGCAATGGCTTCGAGTTTTTCCGGCAGGGTGCCGCTCAAGGAAACGGTGGCAATGGAACGCTGCATGTGTCGACTCCCGGTGGTGGGGACATTCTTGTTGGGCAAATTATTGGCTTGACGAATCCACACAGCAATTCAAAGTGTACTATCCGGTTAGTTTTGCGGGCGATTATCGAACACAATGGCGGTTAGTGAATTGACGATTTTTCGTCCACTGCGCAACATCGACACCACATTGAGTCCGGTCACGCCCCATGGACTCGGTTACCAAAGACCCTGAACACCACATAAAAATTTCAAAAAACGGGTACACGCTCATGCACTCATTCAACGCCTTGTTTGCTTGCTCCACCGCCCTCCCGCCGTACTTGGCATCCATCCGAACCTTGTGCCCTCTCGGCCGAACCGTGCCGCTCGCTGAATAACACGTTGTCGTCAGTCCGACGAAAACACCTCAGCCGATCAATCACACCCGCGCCTGGTGCCGTCGATTGATCACGCGCCCTTGAAGTCCCGACAAGCCTCGCTTGTCAGTCATTGAACGGATGGCACATACATGTTTCCTTCTCAAAGCTCTCGCGTGGCTTCGGCCCAAAGCGTCGCCACTGGCGGCATCGGCGACAAAATCCGCGGCGCCATGGCCGTCGGCAAAACCCGTTGGGGAATGCTGGCGCTGGTATTTTTCGCCACCACCCTGAACTACATCGACCGCGCCGCCCTGGGCGTGATGCAACCGATCCTGGCCAAGGAAATGAGCTGGACGGCGATGGACTACGCCAACATCAACTTCTGGTTTCAAGTCGGCTACGCCATCGGCTTCGTGCTGCAGGGCCGGTTGATCGACCGGGTCGGCGTTAAACGCGTGTTCTTCTGCGCGGTGCTGCTTTGGAGCCTGGCCACCGGCGCCCATGGCCTGGCCACTTCGGCGGTGGGCTTCATGGTCTGCCGGTTCATTCTCGGCCTGACCGAAGCGGCGAATTATCCGGCCTGCGTGAAAACCACCCGGTTGTGGTTCCCCGCCGGCGAGCGCGCCGTGGCCACCGGCATCTTCAATGCCGGGACCAACGTCGGCGCGATGTTCACGCCAATGCTGCTGCCGCTGATCCTCCACGCCTGGGGCTGGCAAGCTGCGTTCCTGTGCATGGCGGCACTGGGCGGCATCTGGTTGCTGTTCTGGGGCCTGAAGTACTTCAACCCGGAAGACCATCCGAGCGTCAAACAATCGGAACTGGACTACATCCAGAAGGAAGTCGAGCCGGAACAGTCCCGCGTACCGTTCTCACGAATCCTGCGTATGCGTGGCACCTGGGCCTTCGCCCTGGCCTACTCGATGACCGCGCCTGTGTTCTGGTTCTACCTGTACTGGCTACCGCCGTTCCTCAATCAGCAATACAACCTGGGAATCAACGTGACCCAGATGGGTATCCCGCTGATCATCATCTACCTCACGGCTGACTTCGGCAGTGTCGGCGGCGGCATCCTGTCCTCGTTCCTGATCGGCCGCGGGATCAACCCGATCAAGGCGCGACTGATGTCCATGTTCCTGTTTGCCTGCTGCATCATCGGTGTGGTCATGGCCGCCGGCTCGAGCAGCCTGTGGCTCGCGGTGTTCGCCATCTCCCTGGCCATCGGTGCGCACCAGGCCTGGACCGCGAACATCTGGAGCCTGGTGATGGACTACACGCCCAAGCACATGATGAGCACGGTGTTCGGCTTCGGCGGGATGTGCGCGGCAATCGGCGGGATGTTCATGACCCAGTTGGTCGGCCACATCCTGACGGTCACCAACAACAACTACACCGTGCTGTTCACCATGATTCCGGCGATGTACTTCATCGCGCTGACCTGGATGTACTTCATGGCGCCGCGCAAGATTCCTACCGTCACCGAGTAAAAACCCTTCCTCGGGCAGGCCTGATTACAGGCCTGCCCTCTCCTATTGCCTACGCTGTTGCCACGCTGCCGCCAACCCGCTGCAACAAATCACCGCGATCCCGATCACCGTGGTCAGGGTCGGTGTGTGGGCAAACAGCAACCAGCCCAGCAAACCCGCAAAGACAATCTGGCAATAACCGAACGGCGCCAACAGCGCGGGCGCGGCGTGACGGAAGGCCTGAGTCAGAAACAGATGCGCCGTCATCCCGCACGCCCCCAGCGCCACCATCAAAAACCCATGACCCAGGCTTGGGACTTGCCAGAAGAACGGCACCAGCGCGCTCATCACTAACGTATTGCAGAGCCCTGCAAAAAAATTGCTGGTGGTCGGACTGTCGATTTCACTGAGCTTTCGGGTGAGCAATTGATAGAAACAGAAAAACAGGGCCGAGCAGAACGGTAGCAATACCGCAGGCGTGAAGAGTTCGCCGCCGGGATGGACAATGATCAACACCCCGATGAACCCGCAAATCACCGCCAGCCATTGGCCGCGCGTCACCCGTTCACCGAGCAGTGGCACCGACAGCGCCGTCACCAATACCGGTGCGAGAAAATTGACCGCAGTGGCTTCCGCCAACGGGATGAACAGCAAACCAGTCGTGAACAGCAAACTGGTCCCCAGTAGGCACAAAGCCCGCAACAACTGCAGCAATGGCCGTTTGGTACGTAGGACACGCAGCCCGGACTGCGGCAGAAAAATCCCCGCCATCAGCAAGGTGTGAACCACATAGCGGGCCCAGACCACCATGATGACGGGATAGAACCCCGAGAGATATTTCGACAAAGCGTCATGGCTGGAAAACAGGAAGGTGGCGACGACGATCAGCAGAATCCCTTTGAAGGGCTGATTGACACCGGAAAGCGGGGTGCTGACGGTCATGGGTTATCCCTGGGTCTGGAGATCAAAAGCTTCGCGGGCAAGCCTCGCGCCTACGGAGTCTCTCTTGCCCTTGCGGGAGATGAATTCCAATAATTTAGAACTTGATTCCAGATTCTTACATGAGAAAAGGCAAATAGTGTTCGAACAGCGCACAAAATCCAATGTAGAGCGAGGCTTGCCCGCGAAGACGGTGTGTCATGCAACATTGATGTCGACAGACACACCGTCTTCGCGGGCAAGCCTCGCTCCTACAACAACTCTGAAGCCAGGCTCGCCGCTGACAACTCCTCGGCAAACTTCAGTAATAGCGGCGCCAGTTCATGCAAACGCGCCCCCGGCATCCGCGCACTTGGCCCGGCGATGCTGAGTACCCCGATCACCCGACCATCACCCGGATGCCGCACCACCGCTGCAATTGCCGACGTGCCGACCGCCGAACTCTCCTCGACCCAGGCATAGCCCTGCTCTCTGGCCAGACGCAGGCGTTCGAGCAATTCGATGTTGGAGCGCGGTGCATTCGGCCCGAGGTCCTTGGGCCGGTCACTGCCCTGGCGTTCCACCAGCGACAAGGCCTCGGCATCGCTCATGCTCGCCAGCCACGCATGCCCCGACGCGGTGTAAAACAACGGTGCATCGCGGCCCATGTCCGGGTCGTAGCGCAAGCCGGATCGGGCGCCCTGGGACTTGGCAATCCAGACCTGCCGCACCCCTTCAATCACTCCAAGGCGCACCAACTCACCGGTTTCCTGGGCCAGGCGATCAAGCACCGGTTGAACGATATCCGCGCCGCTACTCGACAGGTAACGGAAACCCAGGGCCACCAGTTTGGTCGACAAGTGATAGCGCAGGTTCTCCGGATTCTGTCGCACATAGCCCAGCCGAATCAGCTCGGCGAGCAAGCGATGGGTCGCGCTTTTGGGGATATCCAGTTGCTCTGCCAGCGTCTGCATCGGCAGGCCACGAGGGTCACTGGTGAGGCTTTCCAGCACGCTGAAAACTCGTTCGATCTGACTGCCGGCCATGGGAGGTTCCACATGAAATTTTGCCGATTCTAGAAGACAACCCACCGAATGCGAAATCTGGAACCCGGTATCCGATAACCGCCCCGGCACGTCGCAACGACTGTGCATTTCACGAACCCTTACACATTTCATCCACGTCTCTTTGCCAGTGCGGTTATTCATAGACGCGGCGATACACGCCCAATCAATCTATGAGAGACCGCAAACATGTTATGGAACAGAGCAAGACGCAGCGACAACGTAAATGACACTCGGGAGGGCAAGGATGCCCGCAAAACGACAGGGAAAATAATTGGCGCCACAATGGCCGTCGCCACCCTGGCAGGCGCAGGAATTTATTCAACGGTGAGTACGATGCCGGATGACGTTCCAGTCAGCATCCCGGCCCCGTCAGACACACCGCCTCAACACTCCACCGCCATGGTTTCTGAAGATCCTCAACTCGTGTTTGTTCAGTCCGTGCTGGGCGATACCGAAGACACCTGGAAACAACTTTTTGCGCAAACCGGCCGGCATTACCCGGAACCCACACTGACCCTGTTCAGTGAAAGAGTGGCCTCGGCGTGTGGCTTCGCAAACTCAGCCAGCGGCCCGTTTTATTGCCCGGCCAATCGCCAGGTGTATCTGGATCTCGCGTTCTTTCGCGTCATGGCCCAGCAGTTTTCGGTGATCGGCGACTTCGCACAGTCCTACATCATCGCTCACGAAATCGGACACCACGTGCAACTGGAACTGGGACTCTCCGACCCTTTCGAGAGAGCACTGTCAGACCGTCAACCTGTCACCGGCGATGGTGGACTGGAGGTTCGCGCCGAACTGCAAGCCGATTGCCTTGCCGGTGTGTGGGCGCACCATGCGCAAAAACGCCTGCTGTGGCTTGAGGCCGGTGATATCGATGCGGCACTGCACGCCGCCACGGTCTTCGGCGATGACCAACTGCAACACGCCCAGAACAACGTGATACGGCCAGAGACGTTCAGTCACGGCACCTCCGCACAACGGGTGACCTGGTTCTCGGCCGGCTTCGCCGAAGGCCGGATCGGCGCCTGCGATACCTTCGCGGCCACGCAACTGTAGTTCACGCCTGGCAACGTAAGTCGCTAATCTCCCCAGCGGTATAGAACCGGCGCCACTCAAGGCTGTCTGACGACCGGACTGGCGCCGCTCTCACTCACCAGCAACACTCATCACCATGTTCAACGAGGATTCCCCCATGCTTTGGAAAAAAGGCCGACGCAGCGACAACGTGGTTGATGCCCGTGGCGATGATGTCGGTGGGGGGGGCGGTGGGATGCGCTTCGGTGGAGGCAAGGGCCTGAGCCTGACGGCGATCCTGTTGATCGTCGGGATCGGCTGGATCACCGGCCAGGACCCGATGCAGATCCTCGGTCAACTGACCGGGCAGATGACCGAGCAATCGGCTCCGGCCACCACCCAGACCCGCAAGGCGCCACCGGCCAATGATGAAGGGGCCGAATTCGTGCGCTCGATCCTCGGCGATACCGAGGACACCTGGCGCCAGATTTTCCAGCAGGCCGATCGGCAATATAAAGACCCGACCCTGGTGCTGTTCAGCAACCGCGTCAACTCGGCCTGCGGCCTGGCGACGTCAGCAACCGGGCCCTTTTATTGCCCGGCCGACCAGAAGGTCTACCTGGACATGAGTTTCTTTCAGGAGATGTCCCAGCGCTTTTCCGCCGCGGGCGACTTCGCCCAGGCCTATGTCATCGCTCACGAAGTCGGACACCACGTGCAGACCTTGCTCGGCGTTTCCGCGAAGATCCAGGCCGCTCGCCAACAGGGCCGGCAGATGGAAGGCGACAATGGTTTGCTGGTGCGCCAGGAACTGCAGGCCGACTGCCTGGCTGGCGTCTGGGCCAACAATGCGCAAAAACGTCTGAATTGGCTGGAACCCGGTGACATCGAAGAAGCCTTGAACGCCGCCAACGCCATCGGCGACGACCGCTTGCAACAGCAAGGTCAGGGCCGCGTGGTGCCGGATTCCTTCACCCACGGCACTTCGGCCCAGCGAGTACGCTGGTTCAAGGCCGGATTCGCACAAGGCCAAGTTGGTCAGTGCGACACCTTTTCAGCGAAGAATCTGTGATGCGTAAGTGGCTGCTGGTTCTGTTAATCACCTGCGCAAGCACCCAGGCTGCCGAGCAGGGCGTCAAGGCGATCAGTTCCGGGCGTTTGCTGTTGAGCGCCGGGGAAATTGCGGTAAGCATTGGCCCGACGCCGACAAAAATAGAACGCGTGTTGATCATCGTCCATGGTCGATTACGCAATGCAGAAACCTACCGCCAAAGCGCCGAGCGCGCTGCCGAGCAAGCCGGGCAAAGCGCGAACACCTTGGTGCTCGCCCCGCAGTTTCTCAACGAAACCGACGTCGCGAGCCAACCGGTGCCTGACAGTGTTTTACGCTGGCAAGGCAATGACTGGATGGCCGGCGGTTTATCCACCGCGCCGTTTACCCTGAGTTCCTATGCGGCGCTCGACGAAATCATCGCTCGCCTGGGTGATCGGCGACAGTTTCCGGACGTGAAGCAAATCGTCATCGCCGGTCACTCCGGCGGCGCTCAGGTGGTTCAGCGTTATGCCTTGCTGGGTCACCCTCAGCCAGCCCTCGATACCGAGGGTGTGAAAGTGCGCTATGTGATCGCCAACCCTTCGTCGTATGCCTACTTCAATGAGCAACGGCCGGTGGCGTTCAGTCACGCGAAATGTCCGAATTTCAATCGCTGGAAATACGGGCTGGCGGATCTGCCCGCCTATGCCGATGGGCAGACACCTGCGCAACTCGAAGAAAACTACGTCAAACGTGACATCGTTTATTTACTCGGGCAGCAGGACATCGACCCGAATCATCCTGCGCTGGATAAAAGTTGCGAGGCCAAAGCCCAGGGTGCTTCTCGATTGATTCGTGGGCGCAATTATTTCAATTATCTGAAGCGGCGCCACCCTCAAGGATTGAGTCAGCAACTGATCGAAGTGCCTGGGGTCGGGCACGATGGGGACGGGATGTTTACCTCGCCTGAGGGGCAGAAGGTGTTGTTCGGGCAGTGAGTTTTTGTGGTGCCTGATCTGACGCCTTCGCGGGCAAGCCTCGCTCCTACAGAATGGCGGTGTGAGCAAGGAACGTCACATCACCTGTAGGAGCGAGGCTTGCCCGCGAAGAGGCCCTCAAGCCGAAAGCATCTGCCGCAACGCCACGCAATCGGCAGCATGCCAATCAGTCAATTCCGGCCACGGATTATCCGGCAGATTCACCAGCACCGTCCGCGTCCCCGCCGCCCGGCCGCAATCCAGATCAAAGCGGTAATCACCGACCATCACCATTTCGCTCGCCGGCACTTTCCAGGCTTCGGCCAGTTTCAGCAATCCACCTGGATGCGGCTTGGGCGGTGCTTCATCGCGGCCCAGTACATCTTCCACCGCAAAGCAGTCAGCCAGGCCAATGGCCTCCAGCGTGACATGGGCCAACTCGCGAGCATTGCGCGTGAGAATGCCCAGGCGACAACCGCGCCCGGCCAACTCACGCACCAGTTCCACCGCGCCCGGCGCAGGCTTCGAACCCAACGCCAGATCCCGCTCGTGCTCCAGCAGCCACGCGTGTTTGGCCGCGGCTTCATCGGCCGGCAGTGCCGCGAGGTGGGTGAGGATGTCGTCTTCGGCAGGAATCGCCAACGCTATGCGAATCGCCGCGAAGTCATGCACCGCCACCGTCAGGGTGCCGTCCATGTCGAACACCCAATGCCGCACCTCGGCCAGGCTCATGCCCAATCCTTACGATGGCGAATCAGGCCTTCCTGAGTGACCGAGGCCACCAGTTGCCCGGCACGGTTGAACACGCTGCCACGGGAGAATCCGCGCGAATTGCCGGCCCACGGGCTGTCCATGGCGTACAGCAACCAGTCATCGGCGCGCAGGTCGGCATGGAACCACAAGGCGTGATCAAGGCTGGCTACCTGCATGTCTTTCTGCCAGACCGATTTGCCATGGGGCAACATCGAGGTGGTCAGCAGACCGAAGTCCGACGCGTAGGCCAGCAGGTATTTGTGCAGCGCCGGGGTGTCAGCCAACGCACCGTCGGCGCGGAACCAGACGTATTTGATGGGATCGGCAGGCTGCGGGTTGTAGGGGTCTTTTTCGGTCACCGGCCGGACTTCGATCGGTTTCGGGCACAGCAGTTTTTCGCGCATGTGTTCAGGGATCAGGTGCGCGCGCTGCTGGGTGAGCTCCAGCTCCGACGGCAGGTTTTCCGGGCCGACTACTTGCGGCATCTCGGTCTGGTGCTGGAAGCCTTCTTCGTCGTACTGGAACGAGGCACTGCAGGTGAAAATCGGATTGCCCTTCTGGATCGCCGTCACCCGGCGCGTACTGAAACTGCCGCCATCGCGCACCCGATCGACCTGATACACCACCGGCAATTTGGCATCGCCCGGGCGCAGGAAATAACCGTGCATCGAATGCACATGGCGCGCCGGCTCGACTGTCTGACTGGCCGCCGACAGGGACTGGCCGAGTACCTGGCCACCGAACAACTGACGAAACCCCAGGTCCTGGCTGCGGCCACGGAACAGGTTTTCTTCAATCGGTTCCAGGGTCAGCAGGTCTACCAGATCTTCCAACACTTGGCTCATTCAGACTCTCCTCACACAACGCAATGCCGCGCAGTCTTGGCTGCGGCGGTCGATTCAGTTTATGGCCCGGTTCAACATGAGGGCCATTGTAAACGTCCGCGCCTGCTTATCCATGCAAGGTTTGCAGCCATTGCTCACGGGTGATGCGGTACAACACGTGCGGACGCAGCGGATGATCGGCTGCAAGCCGCGGGTGCTCGAAGTCATCGGCGGGGGCATGGTGCATGCCGATTGCTTGCATGACTTTCTCGGATGGCAGATTGGTCTTGGTGGTGAATGCCACGACCTCTTGCAGCGTTAACCGATCAAACCCGCAGCGCAGAGCGGTCCACGCCGCTTCACCGGCATAACCCAGCCCCCAGTGCTCACGCGCCAGGCGCCAACCGATTTCGATGGCCGGCGTGAATGGCGCATCGAAGCCGACCACGCCGAGGCCGGTAAAACCAATAAAGGCGCCGGTGTCTTTACGTTCCAACGCCCAGAGGCCGAAACCATGCTCGGCAAAATGCCCGCGAATCCGCCCGATCAACGAGGCACTTTCCAGTCGACTCAAGGGTGCCGGAAAATAACGCATCACCTGTGGATCAGCGCACATCGCCGCAAACGCCGGCAAATCCTCATCACGCCACTGCCGTAACAACAGTCGTGCGCTTTCGAGTTCCAGTATCGGCTCCATCGTGCCTCTCCCCTCCCCTCGGTTTCCATGCCGCAAGTCTACATCGCTGGTAGGATCGTTCACTCATTCCTACATGCCTTCCTGTATAAATCAGCCATGCCCCTGCCATTGATCTACCACGAAGACTACAGTCCCGAGTTTCCGGCGGATCACCGCTTCCCCATGGACAAGTTTCGCCTGCTGCGCGATCACTTGGTGGACAGTGGCCTGGCCCGCGACACCGACCTGCTACGCCCGGACCTCTGCCCGCCCGAGATTCTCGCCCTCGCCCATGACCCTGCGTATATCGAACGCTACATGGGCGGCGAATTGTCCCGCGAAGACCAGCGACGCCTCGGCTTGCCCTGGAGCGAAGCGCTGGCCCGGCGCACGGTGCGGGCGGTCGGCGGTTCGCTGCTGGCGGCCGAACAGGCACTGGAACATGGTTTGGCTTGTCATCTGGCTGGCGGCACCCACCACGCGCATTACGATCATCCCGCCGGGTTCTGCATCTTCAATGACCTGGCGGTGATCAGCCATTACCTGCTGGAAAGTGGCCGAGTGAATCGGGTGCTGATCTTCGACTGCGATGTGCATCAGGGTGACGGGACTGCACGAATCCTGCACAACACCCCTGAGGCGATAACCGTTTCCCTGCACTGCGAAAAGAATTTTCCTGCACGCAAAGCCGAAAGTGATTGGGACATTCCGTTGCCGATGGGCATGGGCGATGCCGATTACCTGAAGGTAGTGGACGACGCACTCAACTATTTGCTGCCGCTCTACCAACCGGACCTGGTGCTGTACGACGCCGGCGTCGATGTGCATAAGGACGACGCCCTGGGTTATCTGAAGCTGACAGACGAAGGCGTCGCCGCTCGCGATGAAAGCGTGATGCGTCATTGCCTTGGCCGGGATATTCCGGTGGTCGGCGTGATCGGCGGCGGTTACAGCAAAGACCGCAAGGCCCTGGCGCGCCGCCATGGAATCCTCCACCACAGCGCCCAACGGGTCTGGCAGTCATCAGGTTGTCACTGAGTTATGGATCTTTACCCACAATGCCTGTGGAACCGCCTGTGGATAACCTGAGTGAAAGGGCCTACAGGCCATGCGGGGTGTAGGCTTCAGAACGGTGGTTGTTTTTTAACCACCTTTGAAAACACCAATGCCCCCTGTGGGAGCGAGCCTGCTCGCGATGAGTCCTTCACAGTCGATAACGATGTCGACTGATCCACCGCTATCGCGAGCAGGCTCGCTCCCACAAGGGACAGGGCTGCTAGAATGCCCGCCCTATCCCGCCATACCGCAGCTCTCGCCATGACCCAGCCCTCCACTTCCCTCCCCCCTCACGTCGCCATCATCGGCGGCGGCCCCGCCGGTTTGATGGCGGCTGAAGTACTGAGCCAGGCCGGGATCAAAGTCGATCTGTACGACGGCATGCCTTCAGTGGGGCGAAAATTCCTCCTCGCCGGGGTCGGCGGCATGAACATCACCCATTCCGAGGCCTACCCGGCATTTCTCTCACGCTATGCCGAACGGGCACCGCAGATTGCGCCGCTGTTACGGTCCTTCGGCGCCGACGCCTTGTGCCAATGGATTCATGACCTGGGCATCGAAACCTTTGTCGGCAGTTCCGGCCGGGTGTTTCCTACCGACATGAAAGCCGCGCCCCTGTTGCGTGCCTGGCTCAAACGCCTGCGCGATGCCAGCGTAGTTATCCACACCCGCCATCGCTGGCTCGGTTGGGATGACAACGGTGACTTGCGCATCGACAGCCCCGAAGGCGAAAAAACTGTTCAAGCCGACGCGACCCTGTTGGCCCTCGGTGGCGGCAGTTGGTCGCGTCTCGGTTCGGACGGTGCCTGGATGCTGCCGCTGGAACAGCGCAGTGTAGGACTGGCGCCGCTGCAACCGAGCAATTGCGGCTTCGAGGTGCAGGCCTGGAGCGAATTGATGGTCAGCAAATTCGCAGGCGCGCCACTGAAAAACATCGCGATTGGCCTCAATGACGACGTGCCACGACTCGGAGAATGTGTGATCACTGCCACGGGGATTGAAGGCAGTTTGATCTACGCCCTGTCGGCACCGATCCGCGAAGCAATCAATCAACACGGCTCGGCAACCATTCACCTCGACCTGTTGCCGGGCAAGCCTGTGGATAAAATCCAGGCTGCGCTAAGCAAACCTCGCGGCTCCCGTTCCATGGCCAAACACCTGCACAGCCAGCTAGGGCTTGATGGCGTGAAAGCGGCGTTGTTGCGAGAGCTGACACCGGCCGACTGTTTTACCGATCCGGCGCTGCTGGCCAAAGCGATCAAGGCATTGCCGCTGACGCTGGTGAAAACCCGGCCATTGGACGAGGCCATAAGCAGCGCAGGGGGCGTGATGTTCGAGTCGATGGATGAACGTTTGATGCTCAAGCAACTACCTGGCGTGTTCTGCGCGGGGGAAATGCTCGATTGGGAAGCGCCGACCGGCGGCTATCTGCTGACCGCGTGTTTCGCCAGTGGGCGAGCGGCGGGGATGGGGATGGTGGAGTGGTTGAAACACCGACACTGATCGTTCCCACGCTCTGCGTGGGAATGCAGCCCGGGACGCTCCGCGTCCCTACCCAAGCGGACGCAGAGCGTCCATTGAGGCGTTCCCACGCAGAGCGTGGGTACGATCCTCGGAGGATCAAGGCTTACGCTTACGCGGCCCGGTATTAAACACCGGCACTTTTCGCACAGGCTTGATCGAAGGCTCCGGCGCCGAGGCATCACCGCTCTCGACCCATTTACCCAGGTTGCGCTTGCCGCCACTGGAGGTCTTGGGCTTCTTCGGTTTTTTCGGCTTCTTGATCACCTGACCGCTGGCATCGGTATCCGGCACGCGGTGCTCAGGCTCGAAATCCTGCTCCATCTGACGAGTCAACGTCTGACGGGTCAACGTCTCGATGGCCGACAGCAAATTCACCTCATCAGCACACACCAGCGAAATAGCCTGCCCGGTTGCGCCCGCACGGCCGGTACGACCGATGCGGTGGATGTAGTCCTCGGCCACGATCGGCAAATCGAAATTGACCACCAATGGCAAATCTTCGATATCCAGACCACGCGCTGCCACATCGGTGGCTACAAGGATCTGCACTTCGCTGGCCTTGAAACGATCCAGTGCCCGCTGACGGGTCGCCTGAGGTTTGTCGCCGTGAATGCCGTCGGCATTGATGCCCAGGCCCTGGAGTTTTTCCACCAACGCGTCTACGCCGTTACGAGTCTTGGCGAACACCAGCACCTGCTTCCACTTGCCCTTACGCATCAAGTGAACGAACAACTCCGGCTTGCGCTTCTTGTCCACCGTCACCACCCATTGCTTGACGGTGTTGGCGGCCACGTTGCGCGGGCTGACTTCGATACTCAGCGGATCGTTGAGCATTTGCCCGGCCAGGGTGCGGATGGCGTCGGAGAAGGTTGCGGAGAACAACAGCGTCTGACGTTTCTTCGGCAGCGCTTTGTAGATATTCCCCAGCTCTTCGGAAAAGCCCAGATCGAGCATGCGATCGGCTTCGTCCAGCACCAGGGTTTGCAACTGATTGAACTTGAGCGCGTTCTGACGGAACAGGTCGAGCAAGCGGCCAGGGGTCGCCACCAACAGGTCGACGCCTTTGCGCAGCTTCATCATTTGCGGGTTGATGCTCACGCCGCCGTACACCGCATACGTGCTCAACGGCAGGTTCTCGGCGTACTGACGCACGGCTTCGTGAACCTGTTCGGCCAGCTCGCGGGTTGGCACCAGGATCAGTGCGCGCACGGAGTTGGCGCTGACTTTCGGCCCTTCCATGGCCAGCAATTGCAGCAGCGGCAGGGCGAAACCGGCAGTTTTGCCGGTGCCGGTCTGGGCGGCGGCCATCAGGTCGCGACCGGCCAGCACCGCCGGAATGGCTTGCGCCTGGACCGGCGTAGGTGTCTGGTAGCCCAGCGTCTCGAGGGCGCGCAGCAAGGGTTCGATCAGGCCAAGGGTGGCGAAAGTCATGGGAGTACCGTAGGAAAATTCAGCGCGGGTTTTTCAAAACAAGTGTGCAAAACAAGATGCAATGGCGCGCAGTTTACCCTAATTCGCGCGGGATTCTGTCGGCACCACTACGGCTGGTCGATCTGCACCTCGGCGCCACTGCGGCAACCCGATCAGCACCACGGCACTGATGATCACTGTCATGGCCAGCGCTTCTTCAATACCAATGGTCTCGCCAACAAACACGATACCCAGCAACACCGCCACCGCCGGGTTGACGTAGGCATAACTGGTGGCCGCCGCTGGACGCACGTGTTTCAACAAGTACATGTAGGCGTTGAAGGCAATGATCGAACCGAAGAACGTCAAATAGGCCAATGCGGCCCAACCTTCGATCGGCGGCATGGCCTCCAGATGCTCGCCACTCACCGCGCTGCCGATCAACAACACCACGCCGCCCACCAGCATTTCCACGGCACTGGCCATCGCGCCCTGAGGCAACGGCAAGTGTTTGCTCCACACCGAACCGAAAGCCCAGGACGCTGCCGCGAACACCAGCAACGCCGCGCCCAACGGGCTCGATTGCAGATTGGAACCGAGGTTGAGCATGGCGATACCGATCAGCCCGAGCACAATCCCGGCCCATTCGAGACGGGTATTACGCGCACCCCAGAAATATCCGCAGAGCAAGGTAAACAGCGGCACCGTTGCCACCGCCAATGCGGCAACACCGGAGGCCACGCCCGTGTGCTCGGCCACACTCACCGCGCCGTTACCGCACGTGAGCAGCAAAATCCCGATGATCCCCGCCGCTTTCCACTGCGCCCACGTCGGTGCCGGTGCCCCGCGCCAGCGCAGGAACGCGTACATCAACGTACCCGCAATCACGAAACGAATACCGGCGAGCAACAACGGCGGCCAGTACTGCACGCCGATACGAATCACCAGGTAGGTCGACCCCCAAATCACGTACAACGCGAAAAAAGCAGCGATCAGCGGTAAGGAAAAACGGCGTATGCCAGGCATGGGCAGCTCGAGAACAAGACAAAGAGAGCCGCTATTCTAGAAAGGCCAGCAGCGGAAAATAAGTTACAAAACCTGTTTATAGCGCCGGTACACTTTTCAAAACACGGAGTTCAGCGCTATAAACCGTGCTTTCGAAAGTCAGCCTTTTTTCAGGAACACCACGATGGACAAATACGACCGCATGCTCCTCAGCGCCCTGTTGGAAAACGGTCGTGCGTCCTACGCCGATCTGGCACGCAAGGTGAACCTGTCCGCTCCGGCGGTGGCCGAGCGCGTCGCCAAACTTGAAACCAGCGGGGTGATCACCGGCTACCAGGCGAAAGTCGACATGGCCAAAATCGGACTGCCGATCCAGTGCGTCATCGAACTGCGCCTGAATCAGCACGGCAACCAGAAAACCTACGACGAACTGATCAAAATCCCACAACTCACCGAATGCCATCGCGTCACCGGCGACCCGTGCGTGATCATGCAAGCGGCGGTGGGTTCGATGCCGGAGCTGGAAGAGTTGATCAACCGGATCGCCACGTTCGGGTTCAGCAAGACCTCGATTGTGTTGTCGAGTGCCATCGAAAAGCGGGTGCCGTTGGGGCAGTTGGAGGGGAATGGTAAATCGTGATGCGGTGCCTGCTCTGACGCCTTCGCGGGCAAGCCTCGCTCCTACAGAACTGCACCGAACCTGTAGGAGCGAGGCTTGCCCGCGAAGAGGCCAGTAGAAACACTACAAAACCTTAAAACCCGCGATACCGCTTCAAATGCTCATTGATCTTCGCCGCCGGCACTTTCTGCAAACTGACGAGAAGATCATGCGACAACTCCCGCAGCCCATGCTTGCGCCGTAACTCTTCAGCCAAGTGCGCCGTCAGGTTGGCGGCCATTTCGGCATCGGCCATGGCCCGGTGAGCCTTGCCGGTATTGGGCAGGCTGGCGAAAGTGGTGAGGGTGCCGAGTTTGTGGTCCGGCGCGGCGGGCATCAGGCGGCGGGCGAGTAACAGCGAGCAGGCAAAGTTCTGCAAGCGTGTGCGTTTGATTCGCCCGAGTTCGTAGTCCCAGAACTTCTGATCGAATGCAGCGTTGTGCGCCAGCAGCGGCGTGATGCCAACGAATTCGTTGACCTCGTTCATCACCTGCTCGGCCGAGGGCGCGGTGCGCAGCATGGCGTTGCTGATGCCGGTGAGTTGCTCAATAAAAGCCGGCACCCGCACGCCAGCGTTCATCAGGCTTTGGTAACGCTCGACAATGCGCCCCTGTTCAAGAATCACCACGGCAATTTCCGTGGCCCGGCAGCTGCTGCTCGGGGAGAGTCCGGTGGTTTCAAAGTCGATGACTGCTATGCGTTCCAAACCTGTTTCAACTCCGTAAAAATCAATTCTTGAGCAGCAACGCGCCTTCGATCGGCACGTAACGGCTGGCAGCGCGGATCAGCGAATTGGCGGTGAGACCGGGCACGCCATAGGCCACCGCTTGCACGCCGTGCTTAGCGATGATGCGCTCCAGCAGCATGTCGAAATCACCGTCGCCGGAGGCCAGCACCACTTCATCGACATGGTCGGCGGCATCCATGATGTCGAGGGTGATGCCCACGTCCCAGTCGCCTTTGGCCGAACCGTCGCTGCGCTGGATGTAGGGCTTGAGCTTCACGATGAAGCCGAGGTTGCGCAGGATCTGCTGAAACTGCTGCTGCTTGCTGTCGCCACGATCGATCGCATAGGCATAGGCCTCGACGATCTGCCCCTGTTTGCTGACATCAGCCCACAGCGCGGCATAGTTGAAGTGGCAACCATAAGCCTGACGCACGGTGTAATAGAGGTTCTGGACATCGGCGAACACTGCGATTTTTTTCACCGTACATCCTCTTTGGCGTGCCGAAGCGCGGACAGGATCAGGCACCGGGCCCGAAAAGTTGCCCAGTATGCCAGCCTGAAGGATTGTTCCGCGAATAATCGGCCATGTGGCGAGGGAGCAACCTCCCTCACCACGGATGTATCAGACGAAGGAATCGTCGTCGCCACCGAAGAACGATGAGCTGTCATCGTTATAGTCGGCGTCGGCGAATCCGCCTTGATCGCTGGAATTGTCAGCCACGCGCTGATCGTCGCCCCAGCCATTGCCACCGTCGCTCTGATCGTTGACCTGAGCCGGTTCTTCCTTGATGACTTCAACCACTTCCGGCTGCTGATTGTGCTGGAACAGGCTGCTGATGCCTTGCGCCAGCATGACGCCACCGGCCACGCCCGCTGCCGTTTTCAACGCGCCACCGAGGAAACCGCTGCCGGCAGGCTGTTGCGGAGCGTAATTCTGCTGGGGCGACGCACCGAAGTTTTGCTGCGGCGGTTGCGAGTTGAACGACGGCCGCCCTGGTTCACGCCAGCCGCCATTCGACGGGGCTGCGCTTTGAGTCGGAGCAGGCTGTGGATCACGGGAAGCCCCACCGAAGATGCTCGACAAAAAGCCACCGCTGCTCGGTGCCGGCGCCGCCGTCTGAGCCTTGGCCGATTGCAGTTCAGCCTGCAATTGCTGGATTTGTTGAGTGAGTTGCTTGTTCTGTTCGTCGAGGCTCTTGATGGCTGCCTCTTGCACCAGAATTGCCTGGGTCATGAAATAGCCCGCCGCGGGCTGGCGAGTCAGGTGTTCCTTGATCCGCGCTTCGGCCTGGGCATCGCGCGGGGCTGAATCCGTTTCGGCCTGTTGCAGCCGGGAAAACAGTCCATCGATCAGGGTTTGTTCTTCGCTGTTCATGGCGACCTCATAGATTGCCGGGAATATCGTCGCCCTCATCCACGGTGGATAAGGTGCTCACCAGTAATGGGGCTGATACAGGATGTTTCAATGACCTTTACCGAACGTTTACGTTTGCGCCCCAAAGGGGTTCATCGGTTAAAGTGAGGCACCTGCTTTCAACCTGCGATACCGACTGATGAATCCGTTCGAAGTACTGCGTGACTCTCTGTATTTCTTCAAGCGCAATTTGCGCCAGATTGTGCAGCTGTGCCTGCCGCTGGTGATTGTCGAGGCGCTGCTGCAACAAGTGGTCGACCACTCGACGGAGCCGGACAGTTTTCCCGGCATCAGTGTGATTGTCGGCCTGCTGGTGTATCCGCTGTACACCGCCGCACTGATCCTGTTTCTCGATGCCCGCAGCCGTGGCGAGTCGCCGCACACCCGCGACTTGCTGGCGACCTCTGCAACCCTGTGGCCGCGCTTCGCCGTGCTGACCGCCCTCAACACACTGCTGATCCTGATTGGCCTGTCGCTGTATTTTCTGCCGGGTATCTGGCTGATGGTGACGCTGGCGTTCGGCGAGTACCTGCTGGTGCTGCGCGGCCTGGCACCGCTGGCGGCGATGAAGGAAAGCCTGCGCCTGACCCGCGGGAATTTCCTGCGCATTCTGGTGTGCATTCTGTGCGTGATGGGGCCGTTGTGGGTGCTCAAGGGTGCCACACTGGCGGTTTACCCTGACCCGCAGAACCCGGTGATCTCGCTACTGATCGACAGCGCGCACAGCTTTCTGCAACTGTTCACCAGCGTGGTGGTGTTCCGTTTATTCATGCTGATTAGCGATGCACCGGAGAAAGCTGACGGAGCGCTCTGAGCGCTCTACCCTTGGGCTTGGGCGCTGCTCTCGGTTATGCTCGGGGTCAATTTTGTAACGCTATAAGCCGAGCCATGACCCGTCTACTGCGCTACACCCTGCTGTGCGTGCTGATTGCCATTGGCCTGATTGCATTGATGATCTACAGCCTGACCTGGCGCCCCGAGACCAAGGAAACCCTGCCGGTCAATTGTAGCGCCCAGGCGCCGACGCTGGTGCCCGGCCAGGCGCTGAAGGTGATGACCTGGAACGTCCAGTACCTGGCAGGCAAGCGCTACGTGTTCTGGAACGACCTGGCCGCAGGAAACGACGAGAGCCCGACACCTGAAGACATGGCCTTCAGCCTCGACGAAGTGGCGCGGGTGATTCGCGACGAGCAACCGGACATCGTGCTGTTGCAGGAACTCGATGACGGCGCCAAGGCCAGTGGCTACCAAAACCAGTTCAAATTGCTTCAGGATCGAGTCACCGACCTGTATCCGTGCAGCGCGCAGGCCTTCGACTGGAAAGCCGACTTCGTGCCTGAACCGCCTATCTACGGCAGCGTTGGCCGGCAATTGGCAACCCTGAGCCGCTACCGGATCGACCACGCCGAACGCCTGCAATTACCGGTCGCACCCGCCAATTTCATCAGCCGTCAGTTCAGGCCGAAAAACGCCTTGCTGGTCACTCACCTGCCATTGAGCAATGGCAGCCAGATGGCCGTGTTCAACACCCATCTGGACCGTGCCACCACCGCGCTCGACGAAACCTTGCAACGCCAGGTGACGGCCGTTGCCAAGGTCCTCGACAAATACGAAAGCCGCGGCACGCCGTGGTTGATCGGTGGCGACTTCAACCTGTTGCCGTTGGGCCAGTATCGACGCCTGCCCACCGAGCAACGCACGCCCTACTCCGCCGACAGCGCGCTGCATGTGCTGTGGGACAAATACCCGATGATCCCCACCAACAACGAAGCCAGCGGTATCGACCGGGCCCAATGGCTGACCCATTACCCGAATGACCCGGGCTTGAGCGGCCCGGACCGGACCGTCGACTACCTGTTTTACAGCCCGCACATCAAACGAGTCGAAGCGCGGGTGCGCCAGGACGATACGTTGCGCATTTCTGATCACTTGCCGGTGGTTGCGCGGTTTCTGTTGCCGGCTTCGCCTTAGGAGTTGATCGCCGCCTTGCCGCTCTGGACCGAGGGCGGTGATCTTTTGCCTGAGGCTGGCGTGGTTGACGCGAAAGGTCACTGGATCCATTATGCCGCAAGAATATTCAGCGGCTTCGGTCCCCGTAAAATCGTACTTGTGCAAGCCTTGCAAGAGGCAGGGGCTGTCGCCCGCCCCCCTTCCATGACGTCTGAAATGGCCTGACGGTAATACCCTCACCATGCCCAATATTGATCTCTCCAAAAAAACTGCCAGCCAACCGGGACGTGGACGTCCGCGAGAATTCGACGTCGCTACCGTTTCCGAGGTCGTCGCTCATGTCTTTTGGGCGCGCGGGTATCGTGGCACGTCTCTGGACGAAATCTGCAAGGCGACAGGGTTGATGAGGGGTAGCCTGTACGGCGCTTTTGGCGACAAGCATGGCATGCTCCTGGCCGCTATCGAGCATTACAGCAACGGTTCTATCGCTCAGTTGGCGGCGCGGCTGAACTCCATCGAGCCTGCGGATCAGGCACTGAGGGCGGCGTTAATGCATTACACCCGCTCTGCTTCGGCGCTGGAGGAACTGGATGGTTGCTTCATCGTCAACACCACCCTGGAAATGATGCCGGAAGACACCGAACTGTATTCGCGAATCGATTCCTTCATGAGCCGGACTCTGACCTTGCTGACGGCAACTGTCATTCGCGGTCAGTCCGAAGGGGTGTTCAACTCGGCCCTGGATGAAAAGACCGTGGGGGATTTCCTGTTGTGCATGATTCAAGGGCTGCGTGTGTTCGGAAAAATGGTGCACGAGGAGTCTCGACTGACGGCCATCGTCGACATGTCCATGACTGCCATTGCGCGCCGCTGACCTTCAATCGCTGCGCTGAGTGCACCCATGACCGCCCGCCTGGGGCGGCCATCGGCAGAGTTTCAGGTTCGTCCTAGCTCATCAGAGCTTTTTGAACACATATTGATAGACGCTGCTGGAGACCTTCAGCTCGCCATCCTGCAAGCAGTATTTCTCGATGAGCTCACGGGCAGCCTGCTTCAGGGAGTCATCGCCGATCTGTTGGGCGATGTTCTTGTAGCGCAGGGTGCGGGTATAAAAGTTCAGCACGGCGTCCACGTCCGGAAAGACCATGGTGCCGTCGAACCAGGGCTTTTTGACCAGCGTCAGCGATGCGGGCACAAACCTCATGATGTTGGCTTCGCAAAAGCTATTGGTGCCTGGGGCGGTCAAGGCCGGGCCATCGAATGGGAAGCCAAGCGTGAGCAGGGCATGGTCCTGCAGTCGATTCAATTCGCTCATCCAGTCGAAGTCGGCGGTCAGCAGGGCGACGTGTCCACCAGACTTGACCAATGTTGCCAGCTTCTCGAACGCTACTTTGATGTCTGGCACATGGTGTAGCACCAGGTTCGCCAGAATAAGATCGAAAGCCTCTTGCTCAAAAGGGGCCTCCTCGATAGCCGACTGAATGAAGCGGTGGTTGCCCGGCAAGGTTTCTACGCGCTGTCGGGTGGCTTGTACCATCTCCGGCGAGATATCGATCGCCGTGATGTTAACGTCTTTCGACCGCGCCACTGCATCGCTAAAGCGACCCAGGCCGGCTCCGGCATCCAGCACGTCCGTGAACGTCAATTCTTTGAGTTGCTCGGCATACCATTGGCTGATGGAGTTTTTAGCCAGTGTTTCCCACGAGTCTGACCGCTGTTTGTAGTCTTCTGTCGTTGCGTAATGCGCTTCCAGATGCTTGCGATCAAAATAAGTATTCAGGCCCATCTTGCACTCCTTGCTGGTTTTATTGAGGTATGAACGCTGTGTAGCCGGTGCAGCAAATGTTGTAAAAACGGCCGGGGCAAGTCACACGCCACGTCAGGTCGCAGCGTTCAATCGCTGAGCCGATACTGATTGGTTGTTGGGGTGTGCACGGATAAATGCCGGCTCGGCCATGCTGTTCTCGACGATTCGGGCCAGGTTCGGCCATTGATCGATTGCCAGTTCCAGGCGCTGGGCTGCGTAGACCTGAGGTGCCAGGGCGATGTCGGCGAGTGTCAACTGGTCGCCATGAGCGAAGCGCCCGGCCATGGCGGAGCTACCAAGCAAGGTCTCAATGGCCGTGAAACTTTCGCCGAGCCAGTGGTGCTGCCACTGGCGAATCTGGCGTTCGTCGGCGCCTTGCTGTGTTCGCAGGTAATGGCTGACGCGCAGGGTGGTGACGTGGTGAGTGTCGGCAGAGATGAGCTGGTACAGCGCCCGCACCCGTGCCCTGCCTGGTGGGTCTGGCGGTAGAAGAGGCGTCTGCGGATAGACCTCATCCAGATACTCGATAATTGCCTGCGATTGCGTCAGTACAACCCCGTCCAGTTCAAGGGCCGGCACCAACCCTTGCGGATTGAGGCGCAGGTACGGTGCCTGGCGTTGCTCACCACGGGTGAGGTCGTGCTCCACCGATACATAATCAAGCCCCTTGAGATTCAAGGCGATGCGCACCCGAAAGGTCGCTGATGAGCGATAAAAGCCATGCAATCTGATCAAGACATGCTCCTTGAAACGGGCGACGCCGAATGGCTCGACTCGTCGTTGGCCGATACCGGGAGAGCAAGTTGGGGATGACTACCCATCGAGTCCCACAGATCCAGGACACACCGTTGTGCATCGAGGGTCTGGCGCGAGGCTATCCCGGGGCGAGGCAAGGCATGGGTATAAAAATGCTGGCCTTCGACGGGGTAACCGATAGCCCATAGGCGCTTTTCAGGTTTGCCCTGCAAACCTACAGGGTGCAGATTGGCGTCGATGTCGATGCCGCCCGGGTGATAGTCGCCATTGCGATAAGGTTGAATCAGCCCTCGAGCCAGCAGGTTTTTCGTCAAAGCAGCGCCGTCGCTCAAGGGCGAGTAATTGTCCAGCCGCGCGACGACCAGCGCATCGGCGTAACGTTGCTCGGTGCGATGCGGGTAGTGGGTATCGATCCTGAATTGGCTGCGGTCACCGTCCATGATCAATTGCGCCCCCGGACCACCGGCAATATCGATCAGGCCTGCCTCGCGCAATGCCAGGTATTCGAAGTTGCGCTGCCTCGGCGGTCCGAAGGAGACACGGTTAGTGATAGCGTTGAAATGCTCCACGAAGTATCGATGGGAGCAGGGAGTCAAGCCGCTGTATTCGACGGCAACCCGCAGCGCCTCACGAGTATCCCTCAACACATCGGTGGCGGCTTTCACCGGGCTGCCAATATTGCCCTTGAGGGCGTGATCCAGATCGTCGCGAACCAGCGCTTCAAAGAATCTTCCAAAATCCTCCTGGCTGGCGAATGTCTGCCCCTCGAGAGGCCACAGAATCCTGTTGATCGCCACAAGCTCTTCAGCACTTGGCACGAACCCCTCGTGGGCAACAGGTTGGTCCGCGGCAGCTATTCGGTAGGCGTAGGCCATTTCCTTGATAATCAAGGGCAGCACATCATGGCGAAAATCCAATTGCGGACTGCCGGTGCGGGCCAGTACCCGTTCGCGTTGTGCCAGCATCGCGGCCGGGGTGAAAAACTGCGCTACGTGTTTACCCGTCAAACCTTTCTGATTGATGCCGCGAGCGGCGAATGGCAGGCAGTTTCGCGAAAACAGCAGCAAACTGGGTTCCTCGCCAGACGGCAGGTACTTCAATTGCCCTTGGCGCTCGACGTAACGTCCGCCACGGCCGAGCGTCAGCGCAGAAATGACATCGTGGGCGGTCAGGCCGAAGCCTTGAATGGCCACGGTAGCCTGTGGGGCAATATTATTCAGGCCCTGCACTGGATAGGGCGTGGAGAAATAACTCAGGTGCGGATTCCTGCTGGCCTGCTGTACGGCAAACTCCGAAAACGCCAGGTCTTGAGTCGTCGGCTGACGGTTACCATGCCCCGTGGCAATCACGACGTAATCCACTTGGCTGACTTCATCGTTATCCAGGACCACTTCGTAGCCTGCGCGTCCAGGTATCAGATCGATGACGTGGTGGTGCCTTGGATTGAGGGTGATGCTCGAAGGCAGTTGTTGCGCAAGATGGTTGTAGAACCATGCCAGGTATTCACCCAGCAGGCTGCGCGGCAGATGGTCCGCGTCGGTTATAGGCTCACCAATATCGGAACCGGCACGGCAATATAATCCGTCGATGCGTCGGTAACCTTCCAGTTGCGCCCATTGCACCAGAGACAAACCCTGCCCTGCGCCTGCAATGCTGGACGGCGCGAACATCGTTACCTGGGACGACACCGTATTGATCAACAGGTGGTCCGGTTGCTGTGAATCGTGAACCCCCTCTCCAAAAGGCCTGCGGTCGAAGATCTCAACCTGTAACTGTTTGCCGGCCGGCATCGTGCGAGCGTGTTCCAGCATCCTTTCCAGCACCGTCAGGCCTCTTGGGCCCATACCGATGATCGCCACTTTTATGAGCTGCATCGTTCGAACCTCCAGGTTCTACGCAAGGCCGTTATGAACCCTTTCATTCTTTTGCCCAAGGGGCCGCATCAAGTGCCAAGGTGGAGACGGGATGTTTGTGCAGGGCGACAATGTCCGATTCGCCCCGCCAGGTCGGGAACCGCAGGCGCACTGCCGGGTCATGGCCAGGAATGATGTGTTGCGGCCCATCGGCCAGATGTTCGATGCGCTGATGACCATCAAGCATGTCGGCCACATCAAGCACGATCGGGAATGGCCGGCGCGAGCGCAGGTTGTCCCAGTAATGAGCGGCATCGCTGGCCAACACTACAAAGCCGCGTTCGGTATGTACCCTGACCACTTGCAGGCCTGCGGTATGGCCGCCCAGCAAATGAACGCTGATTCCGGGGGCAACGGTTTTGTCGCCGTCGGCGAACTCCACTCGGCCGGCATACAGACGCTCGATAGCCGAGGCCACGTCGCGAGCTTCGAAGGGTTTGCGCAGCGGCAGATGGCACATGCATCGGCCGGTGCAATAGGCCATCTCGGCTTCCTGCAGATGCAGGCGGGCGTTCGGGAAAGCATCGATATTCCCCGCGTGGTCGTAGTGCATGTGGGTAATGATGATGTCTTGCACTGCAGCCGCGTCAATGTCCAGGCGCTGCAACAACTCAACCGGCGAATGCAGGTATGTGCGCTTGCGACGCGCGGCCATTTCAGCATTGAAGCCAGTATCGACCAGAATGGTGCGCTGGCTATCCCGGATGACCCAGACATAAAAGTCCAGAGGCATCGAAATATCATCATGGGGATCGTCGCCCAGATAGTTTTCGGCGCTGCGTCGTTCGCCATGGGTGGCGTAGCGCAAGGCAAAAATTTCGTACTGGGGGATGTTCGCTTCAGGCGAAGAGGTATTCATTCCATGACTTCCAGCAGGTGTTCGTCGTCATCGATCAACTCGACCGGTATCACGTCGTCGTTGGCTGCAATGTGCTGTTCGAAGAAGAAGTGTTTTTCGCCAAAGGCCGGTACCAGGTCGTCAAGCCAAGTAGCATCGGGGTCGAACTTGGCGAAGAACGGACGGCGCACCCATAAGGGGTTACGCGCTTGCAGGAACTGAAGGACGAAGACTTTTTCCCCGGCTATTTCGGCAATTCCGTCAATCATGACCTTGCCAGGAAAGGCGCTCATCGAAGGGCCTCTTACCGTGCGGGCCAGGCCTGAGACGCTGCGATAGGCCTGTGTGAAAATTTCATAGGCTCGAGCCAGTGGCAGGTTGAAGTACTCACTGGGGCCGGTGTCGCGCTCCACGAACATGTAATAAGGAATGGCTCCCAATCGCACGGCGGTGGTCCATAGCTCTGCCCAGTCTTGCGGAGCTTCGTTTACATGCCGGATAAGCGGTGCCTGAACGCGTATTGTCGCGCCGGTGGCAATGATATTGCGCACCGCCGCCTGCGCGATGGGGTGGTTAAGTTCACGTGGGTGATTGTAGTGGCCCATGATCGCCAGGTTCCGTCCGGCGGCGACGACACTCTCAAATAGCTGCAACAAGTCTTTTGAGTCCTTGTCGCTAATGAATCTCTGGGGCCAGTAGGCAACCGATTTGGTGCCTATACGAATGTTCTGCACGTGGGCCAGTTCGTCAGTCAGCAATGGCTCTATATATGCCCTCAGCGCCCGTGCGCTCATGACCAGCGGGTCGCCACCAGTGAGCAGTACATCGGTCACTTCGGGGTGCTGCTTCAAATACTCAACCAGATTCTCGGAGCAGCGGGCATTGAACTTCAGGTCTTCCATGCCAACGAATTGCGGCCAGCGGAAGCAGAAAGTGCAATAGGCATGACAGGTTTGCCCGGCGCTGGGGAAAAACAGCACGGTCTCTCGGTATTTGTGCTGAAGGCCCGCTATCGGCTGCCCGTTCAGATGAGGCACGTTATGGGTCATCTGGCCTGCCGGGTGCGGGTTCATACGCTGGCGAATGGTATTCACCTGCGCATCAATGGTCGCCTGAGGTGCATTGGACGCCAGCAAATCGCGCAAGGCGGTGTATTCGTGTTCACGCAACATGTCGCGATGGGGAAAGGTCAGCCGATAGATCGGATCATCAGGGATATTGTCCCAATCGATCAATTCATCGAGCACGTAGTTGTTGACCCGAAACGGCAATACCAGGGAAACGACCTCAATAACCTCGCGCTGGTCCGCCGAAAAGCGCTCCCACTGCGGTGCCTTGCGTATTGTTTGCCGGGTATAGGGTTTGAACGCCCACACTTGATTATCTTCCATAAGCCCTCTCCTGAAGGATGGAAATCAAAACTAAAGGCCGGCAGGTGCCGACAGTTCCAGGGTTGTGAAAATGCGCAAGCGCTCAAAGCTCCAAAGTGACGTCGTATTCACCCAGCCAGGTATTCAGCCCGATGGCCATTTCCATGCCGATCCGGTTCTGGCGTGCTGAGGAAGCACCGATATCGGTGTTCAGCACTTGCTGGATACGTTTGCTGTCCAGCAGTGGCTTGGCCGGTGCATTGGGATCATTGGCAATTTGGCTCATCGATGCTCGAAGCTGTCGCTCGTAAGCCGGATCCTGAGTCGCGGGATAGGGGTTTTTGACACGGTCAAGAATGGAGGCCGGTAACAGATCCTTCACGGCTGCGCGCAGAATGCTTTTTTCCCTGCCATCAAAGGCTTTCATTTCCCACGGAATGTTGAAGGCATAATCGACCAATCGGTGGTCGCAAAATGGCACCCGGACCTCCAGGCCCACCGCCATGCTCATGCGGTCCTTGCGGTCCAGCATGATTTGCATGCAGCGTGTCAGGTGGACATAAGTCTCCTGGCGCATACGTCGGTTAACCGCGCTTTCTCCGGCCAGAACCGGTACTTCATTGACTGCCTGGGCGTAGCTATCCTTGAGAAAGGTCGGAATATCGAGTTGCTTGACCAGGCCGGGATCGAGCAGTGCCTTGCCATCAAAGTACTTGCCTGTGGCTGAAGTCATCCAGCCAAAAGTATTCTCTGCAATGGCTTGCGGGTCATGAAACCAGCGGTAACCGCCAAACAGTTCGTCCGCCGCTTCACCCGACAGCGCGACGGTGGAATGCTTGCGCACCTCCTCAAAAAGCCGATAAAGCGAAGGCCACATGTCGCCCCAGAAAGCGGGCGGCAGGTCGAGTGCGCGCACCACCTTGGCATGCAGTTGGGGATCAGCCATCAGCGCACTGTCGAGAATCACTTCTTCATGGGTGGAGTGAATCTGCTCTATCAGCGCTCTGACGAAAGGTGCATCGGGCGTGAGGTTGAAGTTGTTGGCGACAAAGTCCTGGCCGTGGTCACGGAACTCCAGAGAGTAAGAGCGAATATTGCCTTTGCCGCTTTGCAGGAGCTTTTTTGACGCCAGCGCAGTGATGATCGAGGAGTCCAGACCGCCCGACAGCAGGCTGCACAACGGCACATCGGCCACCACCTGACGGCCGACAATGTCTTCAAGCAAATCACGGGTATGGCTGATAGTTTGGCTGAGGCTGTGCTCGTGTTCACGGGCCTGCAGTTGCCAATAGCGTTGGCTGGTGAGCCCGTTCTGTGTGACCCGCACCCACTCGCCGGGCAGCACTTCGCGCATGCCCTCAAAGATTGCATGACCTGGCGTCTTGACCATCTCCAGGATTTCGCGCAAGCCATCAGCTTTGACTCGGCGAGGCACCAGCGGGTTGGCCAGCAGCGCCTTTGGTTCGGAGCCAAATATCACGCCGTCCCGGGTCTGGTAATAAAACAGTGGCTTGACGCCTGCGCGGTCGCGCACCAACAGCAATTGTCGGGTCCGAATGTTCCAGATGGCAAAGGCATAGATACCGTTGAGCCGATCGACAAAGGCCTCGCCCCATTCCAGATAGGCCATCAGCACAACCTCGGTATCACTGCCTGTCTCGAACCGATGGCCACGAGATTGCAGTTCAGCGCGCAACGCCTGAAAGTTGTACACCTCACCACTGTAGGTAATGACGGCGGCATCTTGACCGGTCTTACCCTTGGCCAGCATCGGCTGACGGCCACCTTCAAGGTCAATGACCGATAGACGCCGATGACCAAACCCAACCGGCCCATCGATCCATAAGCCTTCGGCATCGGGGCCGCGCAACGCCATGGTATCGGTCATGTCCTGCAATACCTTGCGTTGCAAACGCAGATCCTGGCTGTACGAAACCCAGCCTGTGACTCCACACATACGTTGCTCCCTTTATTATTTTACGGTGTATGACCATGACAGAGGCGCACACGAACAGCCCCCGCTTAATAAAGCGGAGGCTGATAGTTTTTAAATAGCGTGTTCTATATCAACTATTTAGTTTGTTACCAGCAAGCGCTTGGGCGATGCGAATATAAAAATACTGATCGCCGCCAATAACCAGACACCCATTCCGCCATATAACATCAGAATGCCAAACCCATGGGTCAATGCGTCGTGAATAGCTGCCGATGGCAATACACTACTCAGTGCCGGACTGATAACAGTATTACCAGCAGCAATGGACTCAGCCAATAAGTGCACCTGTGCGCTGTCGACTGTATCCGGTAGTTGTCCTTTTAGTTGCGTATACACGGCTTGGGACAGAATAAGCCCCATCAGTGCAATATTGATGGCCAACGAAATCATACGGGCACTCATATCGATGCCCGACGCCATGCCTGCACGACTGCTATCCACTGAGCCGGTGGTGGTATTGGTGACCGGCGTATTGGTGATGCCCAGGCCAATGCCGGCAATCAGGCAGCCGGGCAACATCGTCAACCAACTGGCCTGTTCCAGGCTGCTGCCAAACTTCATCAGCATAAAGCCCAGACCGATGGTAAACAGCCCGCAAGGAATCACGATGCCCGGGCGGTAACGCAGTGCCAGTCGCTCACCGACAGGCGGGAATACCAAAGTCGGCAAGGTATAAGCCAGCAGGGCCAGGCCCGCCATGACCGGGTCGTAGCCCAGCCCGCTCTGGAAATAGATGGGCAGGTAGATCATGAACGGCCAGAAGCTGAAGTTCATGCCGATAGACCCCAGCAGTGCACCAGAAAAATTACGGATCTTGAACACCGAAAAGTCGAACATCGGGTGAACATGGGTCTTTTCTGCGTACAGGAACAACGCGAAACTAACGACAGTCGCAGCCAGGATAACAAGGGCCTGTACGCTGTCGAAGCCTAAGTCGGGGCCCTGGGTGATGTAGAACGCCAGACCGAATACTGCCAGTGACAAAGTGACGATGCCCATGGTGTCCAGCTTCCTGACTTGGGGGTCGCGTGACTCTTTGACGCCGACGAACACCAGGAACAAGGTGACGATAGCGATCAGCACGTGAATCAGAAATACCCACTGCCAGCTGGAAACGGCCACGATCAGGCCACCAATGATCGGTCCAAAGCCAAGCCCCATGCCAAATACAATCCCCCAGGCACCGAAGGCTTTGCTTCTCTCGCGCCCCTCCTGAAACTGATGAGAAAGGATCGCGACCTGAGCAATCAGCATCGCGCCTCCCGCCAGCCCCTGAAGAAAACGACTGACGATGAGAACCGTCACATCCTGAGCCACGCCACAAATCAATGACGTAATACCAAAAGCCAGAATACTGATAATAAAGACGCGCCGACGCCCAAAACGGTCGGCCAGCGTTCCCGTCGCCATCATGATAGTTGTGCAGGCAATGGTGTAGGCATTCATGATCCATTGCATTTGCTTGAAGTCGGCCTGCAATACTGCTTCCAGCCCAGGCAGAATAACCGGCACGCTGGATATCTCCAGGCCAAACATTAAAGATGCCAAGCAAATTGCCGCCAGGGCAACATTGTTTTTGGATCGGTGCGAAAGAGGCACGATAAGCTCCCTGCAATTTATCGAATAACGAAAATTGACGTTGATTAAATAGACGGATTACAACTTACCGAAAGAGCGAAACCATTCAGCGTGCGGCGGCGTTCTGTAATTTAAGTTGTGAGCGTCTGATCCAGGCTACACTTCGCAGGCCAATCACAACAAACAATAAGCTCACGCACAGAATGACGTGAAGTTCAACAGTAGGTCGATGCAGGGTGTAGATGACGAATGCGGAGATAAACATCGACCACACATAGTAACTTCCCATCCGATGCAATAATTGCCAGGCGGGTCTTCCCATCCAGATGACGGCTTGATCGAATGACGTGGCTACCATCACGTACATGAACAGATAGCCGATAGCGCCGAGGATGCTGAAGGTAAAGGATGGTTTGGCGGTATCGAACAGCGCGGGTGCTGCGATGGCGAAGGCGACGACCGCTGCCAGATGCACGGTGTGTGCAATAGCAAAAGCCACGCCCAAGTAGCGCCGGTTACGTTTAAGCCAGTGAGTCCAAGGTGCAGGCCATAGTGTCTGGACTGCGGACGCGGCGAATGCCGTGCAAAACAGCACCAGCGCATAACGCGCGGAAAAGATGGCCACACCGCGCACACCTGTCACGTCGGGCTGGGCGCCCCAGATTGCCAAAGAGACACCCAAAACCACCGCCGTCAAGCTGGCGCAAAGATACCAGCCTTCCTGCCATTTTCCATAATAGCTCGGAGTCGTCATGTCGACTGCTTCCAATGAATACACGTCCATGTTCTCGAATCAGCACCAGGGTATGGCAGTGCCGATTGGATTTTTGGATCCAATGATCCAACTGCCGACGAACATATGACTGAGCGTTCAATATGTCAAGATGTGTAGAAGCGGTTTTCTTGAGGAGTTTTGAGCGTTTTATTGGGATTTTGTCGAAAATCAGGATATTTTCGAAGGAAACACCCAACACAAATTGATTTTTCGTCGGTTATTTATTGAATATTTATTCACTATATTTGTACGTAGGTCGGCTTTCCAGGTCTCACCCAGCCTTCGGCAGCTTCTACAAATCCAAGGCCGCGTTTCAGGCAGGTCACAACGATGGGACAACCCAGGGGGAGTTATACGCAGATACCGCTTTCAGGCTTTCTGCAAAATGCGGGTCTGGAAGTTCAAGCTTTGCGCGGCTTGATCCGCGCAGTAGCTTCAGCCACTAATGGATCATCCGGCCAATAATGCTTCGGGTATCTACCCTTCAAATCCTTCTTCACCTCGGCATAGGTGCTGCGCCAGAAGTTCGCCAGGTCCTGCGTCACCTGCACCGGCCGGCGCGCCGGGGACAGCAAATGCAGCTTGACCACCTGCCGGCCACCGGCAATGCGCGGCGTCTCGGCCAAACCGAACAGCTCCTGCAAACGCACCGCCAGAATCGGCGGCTGTTCGCTGTAATCCAGACGAATCGAAGAGCCCGACGGCACGCTCAAATGATGCGGTGCCAGCTCTTCGAGCCGTTGTGGCAGCGGGCAC